>DMNE01000454.1 GCA_003453735.1 Nitrospiraceae bacterium
TGCGGCAGTCCCGGGGTATCGGCTATCGTACCGGTACCGCGCGTATCCGGAATGGGGCTATTGGTGGTGTCCGCCGCTTAGGAATTCATGAAAAAATGAGGGCCATTAAGCGCCGACAGCCGGTGGTTTTTTGTGTTTTCCTCGGTGAGCCAAACAAGCAGTGAAGGGATACCCCCTTCCGCGAGCATGAGATGATCAGTTACAAGCTTGGCCATTTTCTTGACGGACCACTTGCTCCCGTTGCAAAAAGGATAGCGATACATCCCAACATCCTCACTATCGGGGGCTTTGTGATCTCTGCGATCGCCGCCGTTGTCATCCCTTTGAGTCCCAGAGTAGGAGGTGTGTTGATACTCCTTGGCGGAATCTGTGATATGTTCGACGGGGTCTTGGCACGGGTGAACGGCAGATGTACGCGCTTCGGTGCTTTTCTTGACTCACTTTTCGATAGGTATTCCGATGCTTTTATCTTTCTTTCCATAGCCTGGTATCTCGCCGGCAAGGGAGACCATACAGGTGCCTTCCTGAGCATCGGCACAATGGTGGGTGCGCTCATGGTGAGTTATGCTCGTGCAAGGGCAGAGAGTCTCGGGATCAACAGCCAAGTTGGGTTGATGGAGAGATCAGAGAGAATACTCCTCTTGATACTTGGCCTGTTGACAGGCTGGCTTGTACCTGTTCTCTGGATACTGTTTGTCTTGACCCATTTTACAGTAGTCCAAAGGTCTTATCCGGTCTGGCGCGATCGTAAAGAATCGCGGAAGACGAGGTGACACAATGCGAGCGGACGCATCAGGACACCAACCTTTTCTTTAAAAGCTCGTTCGCGAGCTGGGGGTTTGCTTTTCCCTTTGTAGCCTTCATCACCTGACCGACAAAGAAGCCGAGGAGTTTTTCATCTCCGGCCTTAAAGCGATTGACTTCCCCAGGATGTTTCGAGATGATCTCATCGACTGTTTTTTCTAAGGAACCGGTGTCGCTTATCTGGGTGAGTCCTTTTTCTTTTACAATAGCCTCCGCATCCTTGCCGGTTTTGTACATTTCATCAAAGACGGTCTTCGCGATCTTCCCGCTGATGATGCCCTTGGTGATCAGTTTGATCATCTCTGCAAGCTGGTGGGGCTTGAGAGGACATTCTTCGATACTCTTGTTCTCTTCATTGATGAGTCTCATCAATTCTCCCATCATCCAGTTTGATACAGTCTTGGGATGAGCGCCCGCCTTGACTGCTTGTTCGAACCAGTCCGCTGTTGTTTTCTCCGACGTCAAGAGGTCAGCATCGTATTCAGGCAAAGCATATTCAGAATTAAAACGCGCTCTCTTTTTATCTGGCAATTCGGGCAAGAAGGCCTTTATTTCATCGATCCACTTCTTATCCGGCATGACAGGTACGAGATCAGGTTCGGGAAAGTACCGATAGTCATGGGCCTCTTCCTTTGACCTCATTGACTGGGTTGTGCCGGTCGAGGGGTCCCAGAGCCTTGTCTCCTGCACAATTGTTCCGCTTTCTTCCAAGGTGCGTATCTGGCGTTTTATCTCATATTCCAGGGCCTTTTCAACGAACCTAAAAGAGTTTATATTTTTCATCTCCACCTTTACGCCAAGCTCACCACTGCCCACAGGCCTGATCGAGACATTCGCATCACACCGCAGGGAACCTTCTTCCATATTGCCGTCGCAGACACCGAGGTAACGCAGTATCGTCCGTAACTTTTTCATGTATTCCGAAGCCTCACTCGGAGTCCTGATATCGGGTTCGGAGACTATCTCCATGAGGGGCACTCCGGCTCTGTTGAGATCGACAAAACTGTGGTTGCCTGCGCCTTCGTGGATGTTCTTACCGGCATCTTCTTCGAGGTGAATACGGGTGAGGCCAATACGTTTTTCTATTCCCCCTATGATGATATCCACATATCCATGTTCACACAGAGGAAGCTCGTACTGGCTTATCTGGTATCCCTTCGGGAGGTCGGGATAAAAGTAATTTTTCCTGGCAAACCTGCTGTAGGAAGAGATCGTGCAGTTCATGGCAAGCCCTGTCTTGATAGTGAATTCAATCGCTTTTTTGTTGATCGCTGGAAGAACGCCGGGCATTCCAATGCAGATCTGGCATGTCTGGGTGTTCGGCTCTGAGCCGAACCGTGTGGAACACCCACAGAACATTTTTGAATCTGTGAGCATCTGTGCGTGCACCTCGAGTCCGATTACTGCCTCGTAGGTCATCTTTAGAACCTTTCGTATTTATTCTCAGTCACTGGAATCTTGCGCACTACATAGTCTTTCATGCTATCACCTATAGGGCTGGCTTTCTCTTATGCCATTCCGTCCCCTGTTCATACGCATATGCAGTCTTCAGAATGGTTTCCTCGTCAAAGTGTTTTGCGATAAGCTGCATCCCGATGGGGAGGTTGTCAGGAGTGAAACCGCAAGGCAGAGAGATGGCCGGGACGCCTGCGAGATTGACGGAGATGGTGAATATATCAGAAAGATACATCTGTAGAGGGTCTTCTGTCTTTTCCCCAAGTCTGAATGCGGCTGTAGGCGCAGTGGGAGTCACCAGAACATCAACCTCTCGGAATGCCGCTTCAAAATCCTGCTTAATGAGCGTTCTGACCTGCTGCGCCTTCTTGTAATATGCCTCATAATATCCGGAGGAGAGGGCATACGTGCCCAGCATGATCCTCCTTTTCACCTCGACACCAAACCCTTTGGCCCTTGTATTCATATACATCTCGAGGAGGTCCTTGCCTGATTCCCTGAAGCCATATTTAACGCCATCGTATCTCGCAAGGTTTGACGATGCTTCTGACGTCGCAAGAAGATAATAGGTTGCGACCGCATAATCGGTGTGGGGCAAGGAGACTTCCACCGGCACGGCGCCAAGAGACTCCAATTGCGCAATCGCCTCCCGAAGTGAATTTTCGACGGCACGGTCCATTCCTTCAATAAAGTATTCTTTTGGGATGCCGACCTTCAAGCCCTTAAGATCGTGGCCGAGCAGAGCAGTAAAATCAGGAACGCGAACAGCTGCGGAGGTTGAGTCAAGCGGATCGCGACCGGAGATGACATTCATCAAGATTGCGGAGTCCCTGACGTTCTTGGTTATGGGACCGATCTGGTCGAGGGATGAAGCGAAGGCTATAAGCCCATACCGCGACACGCGACCATAGGTCGGTTTTAATCCCACAACGCCGCACAGCGAAGCAGGCTGCCGTATGGAACCTCCTGTGTCCGAGCCGAGCGCGGCAATGCATTCATCCGCTGCCACTGCTGCCGCAGACCCGCCACTGCTACCACCTGGGATCCTTTCGAGATCCCAGGGATTTTTCGTAGTGTGAAAACCTGAATTCTCGGTGGATGAACCCATGGCAAACTCATCCAGGTTCGTTTTCCCCACGAGGACGTAGCCCTGGTGCAGCAATTGAGAAGTGACCGTGCTTTCATAGGGCGGGATAAAGTTCGAGAGTAGCTTTGACGAGCAGGTTGTCCTTATGCCCTTCGTACAGAGATTATCTTTGATGGCCAAGGGAATTCCGAGGAGCGCCCGCGAAGGGTTGCTCTGCATCGTTTGCTGGGATACAGAAGCCATCTCAACAGCTTTTTCCCTGGTCGGGGTCACAAACGCTTTGATGCGGTCTTCCACCGCGTCTATCCTCTTGAAAACAGAATCAANNTATGCCGAGGGTATGGAGTTCCATGCGATAGTTCTTTCGTGCACTATGAGAGTGCCTTAAATTTTAGCACTCTCGCAAAAGAAAATGCAAAGCGTGACCACATTGACAGGGATGGGACGGCAGAACCCACCCTGGCAGGCAAGCCCTGTCGTTGATTCAGGAGGCACGGACCATGGGGTCGCGAATAGTCTCGAAGTCTCGACCTACTTTTTCCCTCCGCCGCCTCCGCCTCTAACTCCCCCATGCGGAGCAGTAAACGTTCTGCCCCCACTGGGCATACTGGAACGAGGCGTAAATGTTCGGCCGGCACCGGGAGGCTGACTGTAGACTCTATTCGACGGAAATGGATTGACAGCCCTAAAGCTACGCGTTGACGACTGCTTGACTGCTCCCGTTCGGGTGCCATTAAAGATCCTTTCCGGTGCTCGCCGGACCCCAGGGCGAATGAAGTTGCCTGACCGGGGTGCTCCAATCCCGGCAAACGTCTTGCCGCTAAACCTGTTAACAGGGTCAATTCTGAAAACCCTGTGAGCTGTTATGTCGTTGAAGTGGTTACTGACGATAAATACATGTCCATTTTCTCTGAAAGTCCTATGGAAATCATGAAGAACGAAAAATCCCCCGAACCAGAACCCACTCCACCAGAAAGGATAAGGAACCCAAGAGTACAGGTAATAGTAATCAGGCGGGGGTGCGTAGTACGTAACGATGGGAGGACCCTGCTCGTTGTAATAATCGTTAACGTCCGTCTGGTCGGGATAGCCTTCGGAGGAAGTTTCTCCAGAAGGGATAGATGTTGGACCCGCTGGCCCGGGGGTCACTGCTAAGTTTACGCCGTCCTGAACACTTTCTAAAATCTTTAATGACGTATCTTTATCCATGGGTATCGTTTTGACCTGCGCTGCATATCCGACTGAGTCTCGCAACTCCCCCATGATGTCAGGGGTCACGGGATAGTCGGCGATCCAGCCGTTACGCGGGGCGATTCCGACAGCTCCCAGCATGCTTTCCGCCTCGGTTTCTGACGACGGATGGCCGAGATTCAGGGCTTCAGCGAGGTTCAGTGCAAATGTGCCTTCGCGCACCAGTGGCGCTGCTACTGGAGGTGGCTGTGTCTGCTGTGCCTGCCCCCCTTGGATAGTAATACCCAGTGACAGTAACATAACCACGATCGTACATACAGTTATTGGTTTGAAAGAACGTTTTGTCATGGTTTTCTTCTTCTGCTCCTATTATTTTTTATTTTGACACAGAAAACTGAACCAGTCAAATGCGAAAGCCTATGCCCCAGCCTCTTTTCGTCATTTGCAATTTAAGACTCAATACGGCATTATTAAACCCATGGAGGTTATNNGGCGCCTATCATTCTAGCAATGTCAAAGAGGAAAATGCAAAGTTGCCGAGGTCCTCTCACCGGTGGGCGGCCTGTTTCACTTTCCGCGTGGAAGTGACACCGTGGCTGACCACAACTGCATCTTCTGATCGGACGAGCTTCTTTTCGCTCTTCTCCGCTATTTGCATTCTAAGGCCCGATGCGGCATTATTATATCCATGCAGGTCATACGATTACACAGAACATCGAGAATCCTTGCGGGCCATCTTTGGGTATTTTCGAATGAACTTGCAACGAGCCCGAAAGGGTTCGAACCGGGTACACTGGTGGAGTTGAGAGATACAAAAGATACCTTTCTCGGGATCGGGTATATCAACCCTCACTCGCTCATTTCCGTAAGAATACTGACACGGCAGAAGGAGGAGATAAACCCTGATTTTTTCAGGAAGAGGATCGTGGATGCACTAAACTACAGAAGTAGATTCTTGAAAGACACGAACTCTTTCAGGGTTATTTTTAGCGAGGGAGATTTTCTCCCCGGCCTCATCGTGGATAAATATAAGGATTGCCTTTCCCTCCAATTCCTCACGGCGGGTGTCGAAAAATGGTTTAACACCATTGTCAGTATCGTTGAAGAGCTCCTGTCCCCTTCTGTGATGGTCCTCCGGAATGACAGTTCAGCACGATTGCTTGAGGGACTAGTGCAGGAAAAAAGGGTAATCAAAGGAACGTTGGATACACTGCCTGTACTCAGTGAGGATTCACTCAGTTTTGAGATTGATCCTCTCTCCGGACAGAAGACAGGGTTTTTTCTCGACCAAAGGGAAAACAGGATAGCGTTCAGCAGACTTATAGAGGGAGGAAAGGGGCTTGATCTCTTCTGTTACGGAGGTGCATGGAGCCTCCACCTGGCGGCGAAGGGGGCCCATGTAGTGGGTGTTGATGAGTCTGATAGTGCTATTGGACTCGCTCAAGGGAATGCCACCCTGAACGGTCTATCTGGAAGATGCACGTTCAAGAAGGCCGATGTCTTCGCATTTCTCGAGAATGAAAAAACAACCGGAAATCTCTATGATTGTATAGTCCTTGATCCCCCCGCATTTGCGAAGTCCAAAACAAAAGTAAAGGAAGCCCTCAGGGCGTATCGAGAGATCAATGGGAATGCAATGCGATTATTGCAGAAAGGTGGATTGCTTGCCACATCCTCGTGCTCTTACCATGTCGACAAGGAAGCATTCATGGAGATGTTGCGTTCAGCGGCGCGGGATGCAAGTAGGCAGGTGAGACTTATCGAGATGCGTTCTCAGGCAAAAGACCATCCTGTTCTTCTTTCGATGCATGAAACAGAGTACCTCAAGTCTGTATTCTTGGAAGTAAAATAGTTGGGCGAGACTCTTCAGAAAAGATGGATCCGAAAAGAGGTGCATTTCGATGCAAGGGGAAAG
Organism: Nitrospiraceae bacterium; assembly: GCA_003453735.1. Classification (GTDB taxonomy): domain Bacteria; phylum Nitrospirota; class Thermodesulfovibrionia; order Thermodesulfovibrionales; family UBA9159; genus UBA9159. The sequence continues at coordinate 6,453 of DMNE01000454.1, forward strand.
CGCTGCAATGTGGTGAATGCCGCTGAAGTTGATTATTATAGTTTCAAAAGGCTAAACAACTTTGTGATTACCGTGTTTGAAATAATGATCCCCTTTCTCGTGAGCCTTACATACTCTCCGTCAGATACAAGTAGTCCCTCACCGATCAATCCTTCTGATGCCTTGACGATATCGATTCCACGATGCTCTCTGAAGTNNNCTTGCAGGAAATCTCAGTGCTTTCTTCCACGGCGGGAAGCCCTGTGGACATGAACTCAATGTATTTTTCGATATTACTCACGTTTTTAATTCTCCGGTCTTCAATAAAGCTATGAGCGCCCGCACCGATTCCGCAATACTGACCTCTGTTCCAGTAGTTCAGATTATGCCTGCATTGGAATCCGGGTTGTGCGAAGTTTGAGATTTCGTACTGGGTATATCCGGCATGGGTCAGTCTGTCGATCGTATGGTAATACATCTCGATGATGGTTTCTTCATCGGGTTTCTTGAGTTTCTCTTCCGAGATCATTTCGTATAAGGGCGTGCCTCTCTCAGGAGTGAGTTCGTATGCCGAGATATGCTCAGGCAAAATCTCTAACGCCTGAGAGATATTGTGTGACCAGTCCTCTAACGTCTGCCCCGGTATCCCGTAGATAAGGTCGATGGATAGGTTGGTAACCCCTGAGTATCGCACTGCTGCTAATGCCTTTGTGACGTCCTCGAAACGGTGTATCCTGCCGAGTAACGCTAATTCATTATCATGGAATGACTGTACGCCGATACTGAATCTGTTTACGCCCGCACCGGAAAGTGCCCTCAACTTCTCTTTGTCGATTGTCCCGGGGTTAGCCTCCATGGTTATTTCAGCGCCGGGGGATATTCTGAAGGAGTCTTTAATTTTTCTGAGCAATCGGATGAGTGTCAAGGTTGGCACTGTTGTAGGAGTGCCGCCTCCGATATAGATTGTCGTTAATTCACCTGCCGTGTCTCTCACAAGATCGAGTTCACGAACTACCGCAGTAATGTACCTCATGGCAATGGCTGCATCAAACGGCACAGAGAAAAAATCACAGTAAATGCATTTTCGCACGCAGAAGGGGATGTGGATATAGAGGGCGCTGATCATCTTCCTATATCAAGGGCGAAAGTTTGAGAACAGCTCTGGTCGACATGATTCGTATATGGCATATCGTATCTTCGCTGACGGCACGGCGTCTCTTAAGTTTTGCACAAGGTTTCTTTTTGAAGGGCGTCGTAGAAAAAGTACGCTATCCTCTCGCAAGTATATTCAATTTGTTTACCTCAGGGCACTTTCTATTATATACTTTGATGATGTCCAAGGGCGATTTCGAAAAACTCATTGAGATCATGGCAACCCTTCGCGGAGAAAGCGGCTGTCCATGGGATAAGGAACAGACCAGAGAGTCCCTCAAACCTTTTCTCGTTGAAGAGACCTATGAGGTCCTAGAGGCGATCGACGAGGGTAACCCTGAAAAAATAAAGGAGGAACTCGGTGACCTTCTGTTCCAGATCATATTCCATTGTCAGATCGCAAAGGAACGGGGCGAGTTCGATATCCACGACGTGACAGAGAAGATCGCGCAGAAGATGATTGGCCGGCATCCGCATGTCTTTGGCAATGCGCGCTATGAGACCTCCGAAGAAGTGCTCAAGCAATGGGAAGAAAGGAAAAGGGAAGAGGGGAAAAGCAGGGAATCCATCCTTGAGGGCATCCCGAGGGAACTCCCGTCTCTTCTCAAGGCGCACAGGGTTCAGTCAAGGGCGTCGCGAGTGGGATTTGATTGGAACCAGGTGGAAGATGTGCTCGTAAAACTGGAAGAGGAGTTGCAGGAATTCAGAAGAGCTCTCGAAAATAAGGGTCAGAAAGAGATCGAGGATGAACTGGGAGATCTTTTTTTTGTCCTCGTGAACATTTCACGGTTTGTGGGCGTCAACCCTGAGGATGCCTTACGAAAGACGATCAGCAAATTCATATCACGCTTTCGGTATATCGAGATGAAGGCGGCAGAATCAGCCAAAAGGCTTTCGGAGATGACCCTCGAGGAGATGGATGCGTTATGGGATGAGGCAAAAAAGCGGAAAGCTCAATAATATTGTCATGCCGCCTGCACGAGCACTCTGCCTGCCAGTTCATCTATAAGGGTTTTGACGGAAACGATTTTGTCCACCCTAGCGGCATTCGTTCCCACGGTGTAAAGGGGTTCTTCTTTATCACGATTGTATCCCGCGGAACTCAAAAGCCCGTTGCAGATGCAGAAGTTCCACTCATTGCTTTCCTTTGCAGGGCAAACACTGAAGTTTCCCTCGGCGTCTTTCAGCAGCACATATCCCTTGTCACACTTCGGGGTCCTCAGTTTTCTCACTGCAGAGACAAACATCGGAGATTGTTTTATCACCCGGAACGGCAAACCGCAGGGTGAACTAGGCTTGTGGGCAACTATGATATCCTCTTCCTTCGCCTCGATCACGGCCTGTTTGTACTCTTCTGTCGCGCTGCTTTCATGTGTCGCAAGGAATCGTGTTCCCATCTGAANNACAATGACGGGGAAGTCGCCATATTTTATCGCTACCTCCTTCACCGGCGGGAAAAGGTTCTCGAGAATATTGGATTCAAGGTTGATCTGCTCGATCTTAAAGCCGAGATGTCCTCCCGCGAGCGGCCCCTCCAGTACAACGGCATCGGGCCGGTAATGCAATCGTTCCCATTTCTTGCTAATGAGTTCGAGCGCCCGGGCAGAGGATACAATCGGTATTAAGGCCGTGTCTTTTGGCGATTGGATCGCAGGCAGGGTCATCGGCAGCCCCGCTCCAGAGATGATGGCGTCCGCTCCCGCATCGATGGCCCCCTTTACCGAGTCGGTATAGTCTCGTACCAGAGCACCCATAATGTTAATGCCGGCAAAGCCTCCAGAAGCCTTTGCAAGGGAGACCTCCTCATATGCAGCGTCATGGCTATTATATTTTTTGCCGTTCCTCTTTGAAAGGAGTCTGTCCAGGCAAGCACTCGACACGATGCCGAGCCCGCCTTCCCGCGCAACGGCACTCGCAAGAGGGGACAACGATACCCCGACGCCCATTCCTCCCTGAACAATCGGCAGGGTAATTTTTTTCCCCTTGATGGTTAACGGTGGTAATGCCAGTAAATCAAACATGAAAATCCTTTCTTGAAACCTCTTGACACAAACCGTACAGGAGAAACAAATCCGTGGGAATGTCTGCGTCATTTTCTGCAACTTACTAATAACATCCCTGTGTATTATAAACGATTTCGGCAGGAAAATGTTTTCTTTTTTAGCGCAGACAAGCGACACTGAACTCCTTTGCGTTCCGATTCTCAGGGCTGTTCGGTGCACGTTGAGCGGCCGCTAACCAGCAAGTACGATGCTGTGATATCCCTGTCCTCTTGAGATGAGTCTCCGTGCCTCTTGACAGAGACCCGCCATTTGCAATATTGTAAGTAAGCGCTAACAAACATGAAGACGGACAGCGGTACACGACAGAGGATTTTGGAAGCCGGGTTAAGTGTCTTTTCGAAGAAGGGCTACCTCGGCGCAACCACGAGGGAGATCGCGGGCGAGGCTGAGATCGCCGAAGTGACCCTTTTTAGGCATTTCTCTTCAAAGGAAAAACTCTTCGAGGAAGTAATACACAGCTATACTTTTCTTCCCACGCTGAAGGGGCTGCTTCCGGAGCTGAGGGGAATGGATTATCCCGAAGCGCTGTCAGAGATAGCGAGGAGATTCCTCGGGAGGCTATCGGAGAGGCGGGAACTGATACAGATCATGAACAGCGAGGTCCGGCTCTATCCTACAAAGGTGAAGGNNGCAAAGGGATCCTTAAAGAGTTTAATCACGAACTCGGCGCGCGTGCGTTTCTTGGGATGTTCTTTTCATACTTTAATGCGTGGGAATTCCTCATGCAGAGGAAATATTCCTTAATCGACGAGACCGTTGTGAAGGAATATGTTGACATCTTTGTGAAGGGAACATTACAGAGAGAGCAAGGCAAGGAGACAAGAAGAAATAATGGAAAACAATCTTGAAAGGCAGAGGTCTTTGGGAAGAAATCTAAAGTGTGAACAAACCGTGAGGGCGATAGTATTTTTCAGCACAGGGGTTTTGTTCGCGTTACTCCTGTCAGGCTGCTCGGGCGGAAAGAAGGTGGTCCCCAAAAAGGAGGCGGTACCGGTAGCGGCAGCCACAGTGATTCAGAAAACAGTTCCTGTGCAGGTACGCGCTATCGGAAATGTCGAGGCATACTCTACAGTGGGAGTGAAGTCACAAATAGGCGGCGAACTCGCTCGCGTCCATTTCAGGGAGGGGCAGGACGTGAATGAGGGCGATCTCTTGTTCACCATCGATCCGCGCCCTTATGAAGCCGCGCTCCAGCAGGCAGAAGCAAATCTGGCAAAGGACATGGCTCAACTCGAAAATGCGCGCGAAGAGGTCCGACGCTATGCGGAATTGGTCAAGAAAGGATACGTAGCGCAAGAGCAGTACGACCAGATTCGCACTAACTCTGCCTCCCTCGATGCCACGGTGAACGCTGACAATGCTGCTGCTGAAAATGCCCGACTCCAGTTGAAATACTGCTATATTTACTCTCCCATAAATGGCAGGCTAGGCAGTCTCATGTCGAATCAGGGCAATCTGATCAAGGCCAACGCTGATACCTCCATGGTGGTCATTAATCAAATCTTGCCGATATACGTGACGTTTTCCGTGCCTGAACAGTACCTTGCGGAGATAAAAAAGTATATGGCGTTGGGGAAGGTGACGGTTCAGGCTGTCATCGGAAATGATGCGGAGCATCCCGAGACAGGAGAGCTCTCCTTTGTCGACAATGCGGTGGATGTCACGACCGGCACGATAAAGTTGAAGGCGACCTTTGTGAACAAAGATAAGCGGCTCTGGCCCGGCCAGTTTGTGAATGCTATCGTGACTCTAACGACACAGCCAAATGCGATTGTTGTTCCTTCTCAGGCTCTTCAAGTGGGGCAAGATAGTCAGTATGTCTTCGTCGTAAAAAGCGATCTTACCGTTGAATCGCGTCCCGTGGTAATTGGCAGGTCACAGGACGGTGAGGTGGTCATTGAGAAGGGGCTGAAGGCTGGAGAGACAGTGGTTACCGACGGTCAACTCCGACTTGTTCCCGGCACGAAGGTAGTAGTTAAGACGAGTCCTGAAGAGAACGGGCATTCCGAAGGCAACAAGCAATGAATATATCTGAGCTTTTCATACGCAGGCCGATCATGACCACGCTGGTCATGGTGTCGATACTTGTATTTGGCTTGGCAGCCTACCGGCTCCTGCCGGTGAGCGATCTGCCCAATGTGGATTTTCCGACGATACAGGTGAGTGCCTCCCTGCCCGGGGCAAGTCCGGAAACCATGGCCTCTGCTGTTGCCACCCCCATGGAACGCCAATTCTCGACCATCGCAGGCCTTGATTCAATGACATCAACCAACGGGCTGGGAAATACCCTGATCACCTTGCAATTTAATCTCAGTAGGAATATCGATGCTGCAGGTCAGGACGTTCAGGCTATGATTGCGAAGGCGGCTAAGCAGCTCCCTCAGAATATGCCGACTCCACCAACATATACCAAGGTAAATCCGGCTGACCAGCCGGTTATCTATCTCTCTCTCAGCTCGCGCACACTCCCTCTTTACAGTGTCTACGAATATGCGGACACCTTCATTTCCCAGCGCATTTCGATGATCAGCGGCGTGGCACAGGTACAGGTTTTCGGTTCACAGAAATTTGCAGTTCGCGCACAACTCGATCCTAAGGCCCTTGCGTATAGACAGATCGGCATTGATGACGTGGGCAACGCCCTGGCATTGGGCAACGTAAACCTTCCGACGGGGACTCTGGAGGGAACTCAGCAATCATTTACGATTCAGGCGACGGGACAGCTTTATAACGCATCCGACTACCGTCCGCTAATCGTAGCGTATCGCAAAGGCTCCCCCGTACGCCTCGATGAAATCGGCAGGGTNNATCCAGCGGCAGCCCGGCACCAATACCGTTGAGGTCGTCGATAGCATTAAGAAACTTCTCCCCATGTTCCGCGCCCAGATACCACCTTCGGTCGACCTGGAGATCCTTTATGACCGCTCTGTATCAATTCGGGAATCAGTCGATGACGTCAGATTCACCCTGCTCCTGACTATCGGCCTTGTGGTTATGGTGATATTCCTTTTCCTCCGCAATTTCTCTGCGACGCTCATCCCGAGCCTAGCGCTGCCTTTCTCCTTAATCGGAACTTTCGCCGCCATGTACCTTATGGGATTCAGCATAGATAACATCTCTCTCATGGCCCTGACTCTGTCAGTGGGCTTTGTGGTGGACGACGCCATCGTCATGCTTGAAAATATCGTGCGCCACATGGAAAAAGGTGAAGGGGTCATGCAGGCTGCGCTGAGCGGTTCCAAAGAAATAGGGTTCACCATTTTATCCATGACCATTTCCCTTGTCGCGGTCTTCATACCCGTGCTTTTTATGGGAGGAATATTGGGGCGAATCCTCCATGAATTTGCCGTAACCATAAGCATGGCTATCCTGATATCCGGATTTGTTTCCCTGACGCTCACCCCTATGCTGAGCAGCCGTTTCATTCGGCCGCCGGCTTCGGAGCGGCACGGCCGTCTGTACTTGCTTACGGAACGCTTTTTCGATGGGATGTTGCATACCTATGAACGCACCTTAAAGCTGGTTCTTAAGTATCGCAGGACTACTCTTGCAGTCACCATTGCCCTCACCTTGGCGACAGGATTTCTTTTTACGAAAATTCCCATGGGGTTTCTCCCTTCAGTAGATACCGGCCAGATCTTTGCCTTTACCGAGGCAGCCCAAGGTATTTCCTACGAAGACATGGTGAGGCACCAGCAGGAATTGGCCGCTATAGTTGCCAAGGATCCGAATGTGGAGGCCTTTATGTCGGCGGTCGGGGCAAGCGGAATCAGTGTGGCGAACAATACCGGGCGTATCTTTATGCGCCTGAAACCGCTCAATGAACGAAAACTGAGCGCGGACGAAATTATCCAGGAGCTCAGGCCGCAGCTTGCGAAGATCACGGGTATCCGGATGTTCATGCAAAACCTCCCGGCCATCAGAATCGGTGGCCAGTTGACCAAGAGCGAGTACCAGTTTACTCTTCAAAGTCCGGATCCGGCGGAACTTTATCGGAAAGCGGCAGAACTGGAGAGCAAGATGCGGACATTGCCACAGCTTCAGGATGTGACGACCGACATGCAAATCAGCAATCCACAGGTGAATATAGAGATAGACCGGGACAAGGCTTCCGCGCTCGGTGTTACAGCGTCGCAGATTGAGGATGCGCTCTACTATGCCTACGGCTCCCGGCAGGTTTCGACTATTTATGCTCCTAATAACCAGTACCAGGTTATACTGGAGCTTGAACCGAAGTATCAGATGGACCCTTCGGCCCTCTCGATGCTCTATATCCACTCAGCTATGGGGCAGCTCGTGCCATTGAATACCGTGGCGAATCTGACTCGAGACGTCGGTCCACTGACGGTGAATCACCTGGGTCAGTTACCCGCAGTCACCGTCTCTTTCAATCTTAAGCCAGGTGTTTCACTGGGGGAGGCCGTGGCTGTTGTGGAAAAAACAGCACGCGCTACCTTGCCGCCAACTATCAGCACGAGCTTCCAGGGAGCAGCCCAGGCGTTTCAGTCATCAACACAAGGACTCTGGATACTGTTGATCATGGCCATCCTGGTCATTTACATTGTACTGGGAATCCTGTATGAGAGCTTCATCCATCCCCTTACCATCCTGTCAGGTCTACCTGCCGCAGGATTTGGGGCGCTGATCACCCTCATGCTCTTTCATAAGGACCTCAACATCTATGCCTTTGTCGGTGTAATAATGCTCCTCGGTATAGTCAAGAAAAACGCTATCATGATGATTGACTTCGCNNATCATGATGACGACGATGGCGGCCCTTATGGGAACCCTTCCCATTGCCATCGGTTTTGGTGCGGGCGCCGAAGCTCGCCGCCCCCTCGGACTTGCTGTCGTGGGTGGCCTCGTCGTCTCTCAGCTCCTGACCCTCTATATCACGCCGGTAGTCTATTATTATATGGATAGGGTTCAGGAGAAGGCGCTTGGCTTTTCTCGTAAGCGACAGAATAAGGGCAAAACTGAATCAGTGGTTACCGGAGGATGAAATGAAAAAGCTTATTTCCCTTGGACTGCTTTTCATATCTCTAGTCCCTGTGAAAGGAAGCGCAGAGGAAATCATCCAGAAGGGGGAAGTGCTCAAGCTCGAGAGGTGTGTCGAGATTGGCTTGAAGAGGCAGCCCAACATCATTGCAGCGCAGAGTACAGCTGAGGTCAGCCGGTTCAGGATAGGTGAGTCGAAGTCGAATTATTATCCCCAGATAAACTGGACGTCAGGGTACAACCGGGCATCTTCTCTTTCCTTCACTACGTCTTCGGGCGGTGCCGTTACGATCACGCCTGCCTTGACCGGCCCTCTTGACCAATTCACCAATAGTGCTGCTCTCAGTCAGAATATCTATGATTTCGGGAGGACCTCTACTCAAGTGTCGATAGCAAACCTGAATTACGATTCGTCCCGCTTCGACTTCCGGAATGTGTCCGAGCAAGTTGTCCAGAATATTCAGCAGGCATACTACGCAGTACTACAGGCGAAACGGAATTTGGACGTCAACATCGATACGGTGAAACAGTATGCACTTCATCTCGAACAGGCGAAGGGTTTCTACGAAGTCGGTACAAAACCGAAGTTCGATGTGATACAGGCGGAAGTTAACTTGAGTAACGCGAAACTCAACCTGATCAAGGCAGAAAACGACCTCAAAATAGCAAAGGTAAACCTCAACAACGCGATGGGTGTCCCTGCTGCTCCTGATTACAGCGTCGAGGATAACCTTTCCTTTAAGAAATACGAGATAACCCTTGAGGATGCGCTAGCGAAGGCCTATGAAAATCGGCCGGACCTTCAGTCCATCATTGCGAAGAGGAAGGCAGGGGAATTCTCTATTGATTCCGCAAAGGCGAATTACTATCCATTTTTGACGGGTAATGCGACGTATACTTGGGCGGGGGCAAGGTTTGACCAATACGACAACGGCTGGAACGTGGGCGCACTCTTGACATTTCCGGTCTTCAGCGGTTTCCTCACAAAGTACCAGGTGGAGGAAGCAAGGGCAAATCTGAATGTGCTGAAGGCGAATGAAGAATCCGTGAGGCAGACCGTTATACTCGACGTGCAGCAGGCATACCTGAATCTTGTTCAAGCGGAAGAGAGCATTCCCACGGCGGAACTTGGCGTGCGGCAGGCCCAGGAGAATATGGACATCGTAAATGGAAGATACGCAGCAGGCGTCGGGAATCCCATCGAGGTCACCGATGCAGAGGTGTCGCTGGCCAATGCAAAACTGTCTTACATACAGGCACTTTATCAAGACAAGGTTGCCCAGGCGAACATTGAGAAGGCGATGGGGTTGAGGTGAAAAAGCTACTTATCGGTAGCGCAACAGGCATTGTCCTCGCGCCGAGTGCGTTTCTGTTCTTAAGCAATAAAGGGACTGAGCCGCAATTCAAGACTGACAGGAAAATAAACGACCTGCTCAAGCAAAGACATCACAGAGGACCAAAACAAGACGATGATTTTACGGTTCGAACTCTCAAGTAGATTATGCAGGCGGCCGAGCAATCGACAAAGGTCATGACGCTTCTGCTGGGGCTATTGGCGGTCTCTCTCCTCGTTGGCGGTATTGTGAACTTGACGCTTGTATCGGTCACGAGAGAACACGGGAGATCGGAATAAGGATGGCGGCCGGCGCAAAGACTTGGAGCATAAGCTTCCAGTTCATAATCGAAGCCCTCACCTTGTCAGTCATAGGCGGTGTTGCAGGGATCATTCTTGGCGTGTCGGGTTCGAAAATATTAGCTTCTGCTGCTGGCTGGCCTATGGTTGTCTGTCTTGTTTCGATATTCCTTGCCTTCGGCTTCTCCGGACTCGTCGGTATTTTTTCCGGTTTTACCCCGCTGCAGACGAAGCCTCGTTTTTTCACCCCACAGATGCGTCGAGACACGAGTGGAGGAGAGGAAGCGTCATGAGGAACAAAAAAGCATTTTTCATTTCTGTATTGATTTTGACCCTCGTCCCGATAAGGGAAACGGTCGTCTCTGCCGAGGTGCTGACACTTCCCCAGGGACTGAAGCTTGTGACGGAAGACAGCAGGGTCTATAAAATAACGCGGCAACAGGAGTCAATATCCGAGGCGGACACCTTTATTGCAAAGGCCAAGATGCTTCCTGAAATCAACACATCACTCAATCAGACCTTTCTCGCGCACCAGCCCTATGTGGTTTTTAATTCGCTGATTGCGCCATCATCGAACAAGGACTTCTATACTTATAGCCTCGGTGTTCAGCAGACGCTCTATGATTTTAAGGGCAATGCATCGAAGTATGAGGCGAGCAAGGCAATACTCGAAACAAAGAGACTCGATACAAGGAGGGTGAGGAATCTCGTCGCCATCGATTTTACCCTTACCTACTTCGATCTCCTGGAATCAGAAAAGAAAATATTCGTGGCGGAAAAGGAGGTGCAGAGCCTGGAAGCTCACCTCGGGGATGCCAAGAGTCTTTATGCGGAAGGCGTTATCACAAAGAACGACCTGCTGCAGGCGGAAGTGAGGCTTTCCGATGCGCGTCAGCGATTGGTGAGCGCGCGGAACCTCCGGGCGATAAACGTTTCGCGCCTTGATTCTGCGCTTGCACGGCCGCTGAATACCGATACGCAGGTGATCGACATTCCAGAACTGCCCAGCGGGGAGACAGTCCCGGAACTAGAAAAGGCATGGGAGGCTGCCATGAACAACAGACTCGAAATAAAGATAGTCGACGAAACCTTGCGGTCATTGGATTTAGAGGCGGTATCAACAAGGGCGGAATACTATCCCAAATTCGTCGTAGAGGGCGGCTATAACTATACGGAGGATCGCTATCAAGAGCCTGAAGGGAACTGGCAGTTGACTGCTAGTGTGAGCATAAACATCTTCAAGGGAGGAAGTACAAAGGCGGCCTTGATGAAGATAGAGAACGAGAAACTCCAACTGCTCCAGCAGAAGGAGAAACTCCAAGACGATATCAGACTGGAAGTGAAGCAGTATATACTTGGCGTGACAGATGCAAGGGAGAGGTGTGCGGTGACCCACGACGCAGTCGGTCAGGCCGTGGAGAATTTGAGGATTAACAGGAGTCGTTATAAGGAAGGCGCTGGGACCGCAACAGATGTGGTTGATGCGGTCACACTCCTGGCGGTTGCGGAGACGAATTATTATACGTCTCTCTATGATCTCAGGAGGGCTGAGGCCGCGGTCATGTATGCTGAAGGAGAAGACCTATTGGAGGTGTACCGATAAATGGAAGAGACAAAGAAGCTCGGCAACAATCACAGGAAAAAAATTCTCGCGGCGATCATATTCAGTATTATTGCAGTGATCGGACTGATCGTCGTGTATTTCTATGTTCAGTACAAAAACACCCACATCACAACGGATGATGCTTTTGTGGACGGACATATTCATACGGTTGCAGCAAAGGTTTCGGGGACGGTGAAAGCGGTTTATGTGGATGACAACCAGTTTATAAAAGCGGGAGATCTGCTCGTGGAAATAGACCCAGTGGATTATGATGTGAAGGTGAATGAGGCAGCATCGGGGCTGAGCGCTGAAAATGCGAAACTGTCGGAGATGGATGCAAGGATAGAGTCGGCGAAAAAGCAGTTGGCCGAACGGAGGGCAGCCGCTGAAGCGGCACGGGCAGATTTGGAGCTTCAGGAGGCAAACCTCAGACAGGCTGAACTCGATATAAGGCGGGCTGAGACACTCTATAAGAAGGATGTCGTTTCGAAGGAACGGTATGAGAAAACGACGACGCAGTATAACGTTACGCTTGCAGAGGTCAAAGCGGCGCAGGAGCAATTAAAACAGGCAGAGAAAGCGGCGGAGACACAACAGGCTATGGTAAAACAGGCAGCGGCCGCAAGGACTTCACAGCTTTCTCTCATACAAGAAAAGGAAGCGGTCTTAAGAGCGGCTCGACTGAATTACGGGTACACAAAGATCTCTGCCCCGTCAGACGGGTATATCACAAAGAAGTCTGTCGAGGGTGGAAACCAGATACAGGCAGGACAGCCGCTTATGGCGGTTGTCCCCTTGAATGACCTATGGATAACCGCAAACTATAAGGAAACGGAACTCGAAAGGGTGAGGCCCGGCCAGAGGGTGGAGATAAAGGTGGACACTTATCCCGGCGAAAAGCTGAAAGGAAGTGTTGACAGCATCATGTCGGGCTCAGGCGCGGTATTTTCTCTTTTCCCGCCGGAGAACGCTACGGGCAATTATGTGAAAGTGGTGCAGAGGGTGCCGGTAAAAATTGTCCTGAACAAAGATGCTGACCGGCAACATATCCTGCGTGTCGGCATGTCCGTTGAGCCGACCGTGATTGTTGAAGCAAAGGATTCACAACAGGGCAGGAACCGGAAAACAGATGCGGAGAGAAAGGATTGAGAATTCAGAATTGAAAAATGAAGAGCGATCCCTGTATCTCTGACTAAAGGCTCCTGAATGCGCCATCCTGAGTTCAAGCGGTATCCATCGTGAGCAAGTGGCTTATTGCCTTGACCGTCATGCTCCCGACACTCATCGAGATTGTCGACACCTCCGTGGTGAATGTTTCCCTCGACCACATCCGCGGCAGCCTTTCGGCTGGTATCGATGAAGCGACCTGGACGATCACGTCCTATCTCGTCTCCAACGCTATCATTATCCCGATGACCGGATGGCTCAGCAGGGTCTTCGGCAGGAAACGCTATCTTTTATTCTCAATCACGATATTCACCCTGAGCTCATTTCTCTGCGGTACTGCATGGAGTCTCCAGAGCCTCATCTTCTTCAGGGTTCTACAGGGTATCGGTGGCGGAGCGCTGCAGCCCATATCTCAGTCGATACTACTCGAGACGTTTCCTCCCCGTCAGCACGGCATCGCAATGGCCCTCTTTGGTGTCGGCATAATGTTTGGACCGATTATCGGCCCCCTCCTTGGCGGCTGGATAACCGACAACTGGTCGTGGCACTGGATATTCTTTATCAATATCCCTATCGGCGTTATCTCGATACTGATGACGATGTTCTTTATCGTAGACCCGCCCTACATGAAGCGCATGAAGATGAGGATCGACTACTGGGGGCTTGTATTGCTGTCTGTGGGACTCGGGTGTCTCCAGATCGTGCTTGACAAGGGACAGCGGGAAGACTGGTTTGCTTCGAGCCTTATCACCTGGCTGACAGTCATTTCTGTGACATCCCTTACGCTCTTTCTCATCACGGAGTTCTTTGCAGAACATCCGATAATGAATCTAAAGACGTTCAAAAATGTCTCCTTCAGCACAGGAAACATGGTCATGTTCTTTGCTTTCTTCAATCTCTTCGGCAGCATTGTTCTTTTGCCGATATATCTCCAGACCATGATGGGCTATACCTCGACCCTTTCAGGTATGGTGCTCGGCCCGGGAGGGGTCGCGACACTCATTGCAATGCCGATTGCGGGGCGACTGGTGACAAAGATGAATCCGAAGGCGCTCCTCGCGTTCGGTATCACTGTCGCAGCATACGCGACAACACACATGTCGCAGTTTAGCCTTCTCGCTGATTTCGACACTGTCATCTGGCCGAGGGTTGTACTCGGCCTCGGCATGGGCTTTCTCTTCATCCCCCTGACAACGCTTACCTTTGCGAGCATACGGAAAGAGGATATGGGAAACGCCACTGCTATCTATAACCTTTTGAGAAACCTTGGCGGCAGTTTTGGCGTTGCTTTCGTGACGACCATGCTTGCAAGGAGGGCGCAGTACCACCAGAACCATCTTGTGGAACACCTTACCCCTTTCGATAGGAATTATCAATTTGCCGCACATCAGATTACAAGGACCTTGCAGTATAACGGACTCGCCCCATCGGTTACGGATCAGGGCGGTCTGGGCGTGACCTATAGCAACCTGATAAAACAGGCCACGATGATTTCTTTCAATGACGCATTTCATCTCTTGAGCGTCCTGATGATCGCAATTCTCCCCCTCGTTCTGCTCATGAGAAGAGCGAAGGCTGGGGCCGCTCCGTCCGATATCCATTAAAGTAATGGAGACGGATTGTCCTCGGGGCCACACGCCTGACTTCGAAGACAAGAGAGACGATGTGCTCGGAGAGGAGTTTGTCGTTTTATCGGTGGGCTGCCCTCTGATGGCCAAGACTCGGTCGCTGAGTATCCACCGAAATGAGTAGTTTACCTGCTCGGTTTCTTGGTGATGGGACGAGCCTCGTTTCTCAAGCCGTATATAAAGTGGAACAAGGCTAAAATGGGATGCCGGGAGATCATGCGGGGACCGGCGTATCGCATCATTTTCCGGACCTTTTCCCTCATGGCTGGCTTGTAACAGTGGACCTTGCAATTGGCGCAGGTTGTCTTATTTTCCTGAAAGGGGCACTGGTCAAGGCGCTTTGCAGCATAATCCAAAAGCTCTTTGCATTCACGACAGACTTCGTCTCCGGTTCTGTGGTGATCGTGGCAATACATGTCTATCATAGCTTCAATGGTATGCTGTTCCCTTACCATTCTGGAGTGTTTCTGGGGCATAAGCAATATGTTGTCTCCTGTTTCCCTGAGATGTTCAAGGCCCTGAAATGAATCTGACAAAAAGCCGGGAGAGTCCTCTTTTTTATTATATCAGGAAGACATGGTTCTTTCCGGATACAGCTGTCTTTTTGGCAAAGCCGAGAGGACCTTGGGTTTTTACCGAAGTTCGGCATAACTGCCAGGCAGTTTAACGGCATGGCGGCTGAAGGTTTTAGGAACGGTTTATCAAGAAGATGAAAATCCCGGTTTCGGTCCCCTTAGCCGAACACTCCCTGGCTGCGGAGAGACGGATAGGCGACTCTGGTAGGTACGGTGCTGCTCTACTCCATCATTCACCTGTAATTTCCTCATTTGCACACTTCGCCCAGTTTTTTGCAGAGCGCCTGCCACAGAACCGGGTACACAGCGACTTGTATGCTATTCCCCGCTGCTTTGCCCCTATGCTTAGCTCCATGTCTAAATGCTATCATATTTTGTTATAAAAATA
>DMNE01000135.1 GCA_003453735.1 Nitrospiraceae bacterium
GATGAAAGAAGTATCGAGACAAGTAAGCAAGGCTGCTGAAGAACAAACAATCAGCAGCAAGCAGATTTCCGAGGCGATGGATCTTGTTGCCGAAAGAAGCCAGCAGATAGCACGGTCTCTGGCCGAGCACAGAATAGGCTCGCAGAGCATCCTGAACACTGTGGAGGGCGTGAAGGGCATTCCCGTAGAGAACAGGAAAATGGCATTTAACATCGGCAATACGCTCAGGGATCTGCAAAAGGATTCAGAACTCTTGAAGACGGAGATGGAACGGTTCAAGTTTTACGAAGAAAAGAGTGATGGCGCTGTCGTGAAGTTTGGTGTCCTGCCCGTTGAGTCTCCGGCAGTGATGTTTAGGAAATTCTCTCCTCTTGCTGAATACCTTGGCAGGAAAATCGGGAAGGCCGTGGAACTGAGGGTGGCGATTGACTTTGAGAACGCGTTAAAGGATATAGGGAATAAGTTTACACACATCTGTACCCTCGGACCGACAACTTATACAGAGGCGCACAAACTATATGCGGTACAGCTGATCGTGAAAGGATTAAGGGACGGGAAGCCTTACCATCGGGCTGCGATTGTCACAGGGGTCGCCTCGGATATAAAATCCATGCAGGACCTTAAGGGAAGATCCTTTGCCTTTGGTGATATCAAGTCGGCGTCAGGCCATGTCGTTCCGCGGTTGATGCTTAAGAACACAGGGATAGACCTTGACGATCTGAAGTATCGTCATCACTTTGGACATTATGACGAGGTTGCTCGTGCAGTATTGAAAGGGGATTTTGACGCAGGGGCGGTCATTGAGTCAGTAGGTCAGCAGTATAAGGGTCAGGGCCTGCGGATCCTCGCCTTTTCCGATGAGATTCCCGAATGGACTATCTGTTCGAATAATTCTCTTGGTGAGCAGGACATTTCGCGTATAAAGAGTGCCTTGCTTTCTCTCAACACCTCCACGGCTGAAGGGAGCGCAATACTGCAATCTATAGATGAACACTATACCGGTTTTGTTGAGGCGCATGACAGGGATTATGACGATATCAGGACAAAGATGGAACAGTTGGGGATGATTTAAATAGTGAACGGGCCGAGAGTATAGATATGCGTAACGATTCCGTGAGGAGAACACGCGTCGATAGGAGTTGCGGCGATGTGTAGAGATGCGATTGGAGATGGGGAGGTATCTCGTCGAAGGCCGAGAAATCTCGAATACGGACTCTTAAGGATGAGATCGAGACATTGAGGAGGGAGAGCGGCGTATTTAAGACCGCATGCTTCCTAAGATTATCTTAAGGATGACGCACACAGGTCGAAATGGGAGTAGACTGTAATGAAGAAAATAGCGGTTGTCTTGGTTGGAGAAGAAGAGTTTGGTATCGATATCGGAAAGCTTGTGGAGATCCTGAGGGCACAGCGGATATATCACCTGCCCCAGCTCCCCTCCTTTTTTTCCGGCGTCATCAATGTTCGGGGAGATGTGGTCCCCCTGGTGGACCTCCGCATCCGTTTCGGTCTTCATTCCGCATCGCCAAAGGAGCGCATCATCATCGTCCGCCTGGGAGGCGAGAAGGTGGGACTCCTCGTGGATGGCGTGAAGGACATCATCGATCTTCAGCCCGAAGAAGAAGTCAAGACGCCGTCCATGGTGAAGGGATTGAAAGTGGAATATCTTGCCGGCTTGGCTAAAAAGGAAAACAGGATTATCGTTCTCCTAAACATCGAGACAGTGCTCACGTCAGAGGAACGATTACAATTCGAAGAGGTGAAAAAGGTTATAGGAGTTGACCATGCGGGAGATACAAGAACTGCTCAACAGTGAAGATGTGGAGGTCAGGAGAGCAAGCGTAGAAGGGCTCAGGGGAAAGTCTCCTGAGGAGGCGATACCGCTCCTTCTCAAAGCCCTTACGGACAAAAGCTGGAGGGTCAGGAAGATCGCGACGGATATTCTCACTTCCGGATATCTCAAGGACCTGTATATTAAAGGCCTCTTCCAGTTGCTCTATCAAGAGGACAATGCAGGAGCACGGAATTCTGCTATAGAGACATTGGTAAAATTGGGAAAACAAGCGATTCCTGACCTTATGGAGGCCTTTGAAACGCCGAACAGGGATGTACGAAAATTCATTATCGATATCATCGGTGAGATAAAGGATAGGAATGCACTGCCTCTTCTGTTAAAGTCTTTGAAAGACGATGATGACAACGTCAGGGCGTCCGCGGTGGAGCAGCTCGGTCAGCTCGCTGAACCGGCGGTTGTCGATGAACTGATCGGGATCCTCAAAAGCGGAGATATCTGGACAGCTTTCCCCGCTGCTGATGCACTGGGAAGGATTGGCGATAAGAAGGCCGTTCCGGCACTTGTCGAGGCGCTTTCCATAAGGGCATTGAGGGAGCCCGTCCTGAAGTCTCTGGGGCGGTTGTCGATTGTCGACACCTTAGACCACGTAGTTCCTCTGTTGTCGGACAAATCCAAGGCAATACAGGAGGGGGCCGTTAAGGCGATCGAGATGTTCTACCATAATGGGGTCTCAGCAGAGATCATCGCTGAGTCGCTTTTTAAACTCTGTGGCCCGGACAGTATCAACATCCTTATTACTTATGCCTGGAGCAAGAAACGCGATGTCAGAGCAGCTGCGATACTGCTCCTTGGGTTGATGCAGGACAAAAGAGTGCTTAAGCCTCTTCTTGATCTCTTTGCTGAGGAAGACCTCGGGGAGGAAGTCAAAAGAGCCTTCATCTTTATCGGGAGGAACAAACCTGAATATCTCATACCCCTCTTTGAGACCGATAATCAGCACCAGCAGCGGTTCATTACAGAGGTCGCCTCTGCTGTTGCATCACCCCTGTTTTACCCGATCTTTGAAAAAAATCTTTCCGATGTTGATGGTCATGTGCGGACTTTGTCGGCAGAGGGACTCGCCAATCTCGGCGATGGCAGAGCCGTCGAGCCCCTGAAGAGAATCCTCGCCGACCCTTACGAAGATGTCCAGGAGGGGGCAGTGAAAGCGCTCAGCAAACTCAGGAAATATCTTCGGGTTGATGACTTCATCGATTTGCTTAAGGATAAGAACCCGGCTCTAAGAAAGAATGCCGCCCTGATACTCGGCCGCATCGTCGCGCCGGATGCGGTACCGGCACTGGGCTTCGCCCTGAAGGACGATCACATTTCTGTGCGTGGCGCGGTAGTGAGGGCGCTTTGCTCCATTAAGGGGGCGGAATCTGTGAAGTACCTCACGTTTGCGCTCACCGACGAGAATCCGGACATCAGGGCATCCGCTGCGCTGAGCCTGGGAGCCCTCGGCGGAGAGGGGGTCTGTGATTCATTAAGCATTCTTACCGGAGACCCACACGATACGGTGAGGGCTGCGGCCGCTCGCGCACTCGGGATTTTAGGAGACGACAGGGCGCTGAAAAATCTCATCAATCTGCTCCTTGATCGGAATGGATTCGTGGTCACTACAGCGATGGAAGCCCTCGGCAAGCTTGGGGTGGAGGGAGCCAGAGAGACATTGGTGGGAATGCTCCTTTCCCGGGATGCGGAGATACGAAGGACAGCGATTCAATCGCTCTCCTCATTTGATGATATCGAGGATATCGTCCTTCCCTATCTGTGGGACGTTGACTGGGCTACAAGGATAGCGGCCATAGAAGCCCTCGGTAAAAAGGTGACGGATAAGGTGGAAGCCGAGATCGAGAAGCTGTATGTCCGTGAAGATGACCCTGCTGTCAGGAGAAAGATAGAGGACTATTTTGATGTTCGATAAAGAACCCTGGCAAAGTGAACTCGTACCTCTCAGCGAAGATGTCTTCAGACTCATCAGAGACCTTATCAGGGAGTACTGCGGTATGTTTTTCGATGATGCTTCACGGTTTCTCCTCGAACGGAGGCTTTCCAGGAGGGTGAGGACCAATCATCTTGAAGACTTCAGGGATTATTACAGGCTGCTCCTTTACGATCGCAAGAGAGAAGAGGAACTTGAGGCTATTATAGATGTTCTGACCGTCAACGAGACGTATTTTTTCAGGGAGCAGAATCAACTCAGGGCGTTCAGCGAGGAGATTCTCCCGGTGCTGAAGAATACCTGCAGGAACAAGAAGATCCGGATATGGTCTGCCGGCTGTTCCACTGGAGAAGAGCCATATACCATCGCGATGCTGATCCTCGAGTACGGTAACTTTGCTGGATGGGACATAGAAATACTCGGGAGCGACATCAATCAACGGGTGCTGACGTCAGCCAGACGCGGAGTATACCGGAAAAATTCCTTCAGGACTACGGATAACTACTTTATCGAAAAATACTTTACTGAAGAAAACGCCTTGTTCACTATATCCGATAAGGTGAAGCAAGCTGTCAGCTTCTGTTATCTCAACCTGCTGGATCCCTTTAAGGTAAAATTCATCAGTCGCATGGATATCGTCTTTTGTAGAAATGTATTAATATACTTTGACTGCGAGGCGAGGAAAAAGGTTATCAATGACTTCCACGACAGACTCCTCGACGGAGGCTATTTGCTGCTTGGGCACGCGGAGTCTCTCGCGAGTATCTCAACCTCTTTTGATCTGGTACATCTGAA
>DMNE01000468.1 GCA_003453735.1 Nitrospiraceae bacterium
AGATGCCGGACTACATTCGCGATGACCTGGACTACGACGTAATTTTAAACGTAGATTCCGATGAAACGCCTCAAGTCAGTAAGGTCTGCTTCAGATGGCTTGCCGAGGAAATTTCCTCTGCCGCGCCTTCCCTTAGCTGCTTTGTGGCGGACGGTGATTTTGGAACCGGCAGCCACTGCAACTACACGGGAAATTCAATGGCGACCCTCGGTTCCAATACTTTTTGCGTGCAAGGTTCAGATGTCAGAACGGGTATCCCGGGAAGGCTCGTCGTCAGGATCCGGCCGACAGGCCTTCAGGGCAGTTACAACAGACTTCAGGGTCAGGTTGAGTATATTCACAATGGACGGTCAGAACTGAGCAATGCCGTCAAGACATCAGTACTTATCGACAAGATGAATAATCCAAATTAGCTGAAAGTGAGGATATGGCATGAGAAGTTTCAAATTCGCAAAGATGTTGTGTCTCGTTATATCAGGTCTTTTCCTGGGGTCCGGCGGCATTTCGTTTGCTCAGTGCGAGGAAAACACGGGGATTGCGTGGGACTCACGTATCCAACTCTCGACAGGTTCCGCCGGGGCAGAGGTCTGTGACCTGCGGGGAAGCGGAAAACTCACCCAGGCCGGCAAAGAATATGACTTCGAAATTAAAGGCCTGTCGGCTAAAGCAACCGCCTCAGGCAAAGTATACAATTTGAAAAACCCTGACGGCGTTAATGGAACATACGCGGCGGTCGGTACATGCGCCACGGCTGGTGAAGGAGCCACATCACGATGAAGAACTCCAAGGGGGTTATCATCGATACCGTTTCTACCACGGAAGGGGTCATTTTCTTACTCGAAACAGCAGGCGTAACGGTCAAGCTCGAACAGCAGGCCGTTTTTCACCTGGGCCAATTAGGAGGACAGTNNCGTTAAATGAACTCTATGCTCATCATGGATCGGCGATTTTTCTTGGCACTCTAATCTGTGTCGTTCTTCTGGGTGCCATATCTCTTCGTAAGAAGCCCCGAAAAAAAGATAGACCCGAGCCTCCCGCTATCTTCGGGCCCATTCGCGGAATNNGCTGTCATACCACTGGTGCACCTTACGGGGAGCATAGTTGAAGACAAGAGGATCGCGCCTGTGATCGGCAAGCTGCAGGAGCACAGTGCCTGGAAGCTGCCGGCCGTTGAAGCTGAGCGGTTAATAGTGCTCGAGTCTGCCCGCAGGCCCAAATCTTCAAATGGGGTTTCTGAAGGATCGGTGACGTTATCTTAGATCGTACTGAGATTGGGGACAATATGAATCCTTTTGCTCTCATATTCAATGCCATGCGCAAAGGCGGCTCGCTCGCTCCTTTAATCGGTGTTTTTGAGAATAAAAGGTCACTTGTCCCCAAAATGAGGAGGGTAGCATGAAACGATTTCTTCTTGTCTTAGGCATCTTATCGGCTTTTGGTTTAACGGGTTCTGCTGCAGCTGCTTCTGGTCAGTCACTCAGTTACCCTGCGATTGGAATCTTTGATAACCATAATGAGGTATTCAAAAGTACCGTACAAGAGAGATCGCTGGCAGGAGATACCCAGATCCTCATGCAGGGGCAGGATACCGGCCTTTCTTGCACCGTTTTCTACCGACCCACCAGTACTGCTCTAAATGAGTACGATTGCGAAGGGCTGGAAGGCGAGTGTTTTGGAACCTGCGATGATGGCAGGAGATTTCAGGGAGCATGGAAGGCAACTTCCTGCTCGGCGGTAGTAGCAAATGCAACTGACCAGAAAGGCAATCGAGTTACCTTTGTTTATGGATACAATTACGCAGCCTCACAATTCATGGAAACTCCAAAGTCAGCGGTATTGATGAAGCCGAACCAGCCTCTTTTGTATGCTGACCGATGCAGTTTAGATCGCTAATGCAGAAGTCAATGCATCATTGCGGTCAAAAACTGCACGCTGGATAAAGGAGGAAAAATGTTTGCAGCCCGTTCACAAATTGGATTGATGAGCAAACATCTCATTTTAATGCTCACCCTGGGGGTTTGTTTTTGTTTGTGTAACTCGCCGGTTTTGTCGGCCGAGAATCCCCAGACAGTGGTCAAAACCGTTGCCGATCAGATCCTCAAAATAATCGAGCAGTACCCTGAAGATATCCGCGCACGCAGGCAGCAGATAGAAGCGATTGTCGATAAACATGTCGATTTTGAGGCAATCACCCGGCTCGCTGTCGGGCGTCGATGGAACAGCCTGCCTCCGGAGAAACAGATGGAATTTACCCGGGAGTTTAGCAAACTGCTTTTTAACACATACATAGGGGATCTGGAAAAATATGCAGGGGAGAATATCACTTACACGAACAGACCGGTAGACCAAGGCTACGTGGTCGTAAGGGCGCTTATAAAAGACCAGAACGGGCCGATTTCCCTCGAGTTTTTCCTCCACCTCAGGGACGGTGAATGGAAGGTATATGATGTCGCTGTCGATGGAAGAAGCTTGGTAATGAATTATCGCAATCAGTTTGATTCTATATTAGCCAATGGGTCATTCGATGATCTGTTTATGATGTTAAAGCGGCGACTTGCTCAGTTATGTGGATCCAACCGATGCTAGGAGCGTATCGGGATAACGGATTTCAAAATAAGCTCGATTGCTGATGCGGACCCGCATAACAGGAGAGCATACTGCGACTGATACTATAAGTGATCACGGAGTTTGCCATGATAATCATGATTTCTCTTTCCATCGGTTTCTTCATCGGCTATCTGACCGCGACGCTCGTAAATGTCGCTAGGGACTACGAGATGCCTAAGACTGAGCAGGAAGATTTGATGCTTAACCACGCAGCGGGAACCCCTTGCATTTATAAAGGAAAATCTACCGTCCTGCGTGGCCCTTGGCGAAGTGAGCATCGATTACAAGGCGAAGGTAAAGAAAAAAGTGCAGTGGGAAGTCTACGCCCGGCTAATATCGATTGCGAAGGAGGCCGGCAGGTCGGTAATAATTTACTGCCGTTTCTCGCGCGTGCGCCGAGAAATGGATAGGCGAAGAAGGTCCCCAGCGGGTACCCGACGGAGAAAAAAGTTGAAAAAATTGGGATGTATTAAGTTCTTTCAAACTATTGCCTGCGCATTAATCTTATTGCAGGCCGGCGGAACTTTGTGTGCCGACCTTGCTGGACAATTTCTGCCTGCAAAGTTCACCCTTCCTACTCCTGATTCTGCGCAGGTTCAAGAATACCTCGGTCTTAAGACAATGAAGCCGTTCAAGGTTAGCGATATAAAGGCTAAGCTGGTAGTTATCGAGTTTATGAGCCCGCTCTGTCCGCACTGCCATGCCAATGCGCCGATAATGAACGGCATCTACAAAACTATCCAGGCTGACTCGGGTCT
>DMNE01000414.1:0-518 GCA_003453735.1 Nitrospiraceae bacterium
GCCGAGACCCGAACGGCCGGAATTTATCGAGACGCTTAGCAAGATTATCCCCTATTATACTGAAAGGCACTTCGTTAAGCCGGGCATAACCGGATGGGCGCAGGTGCGGTACCCGTATGGCGCTTCTGTTGAAGATGCGATCGAGAAATTAAGGTATGACCTATACTATATAAAGAATATATCACCGCTTCTTGATATAGTGATCATCATAGAGACGATGAAAGTAATGCTCTTTGGAAGGGGAGCGCGATAGGAGGATACATGAAGCAGAAAAGATATGTTCTCTCCATTTCTCTCATCATCATCACTTTGAGTTACGCAATAAGCTGTGCTGCTATGAGCGAAAGTTATGTGATCGGCGATGAAGATATGATCCAGATATCGGTCTGGGGAAGCCCCGAACTCAGCGTCCAAGTGCCAGTAAGACCAGATGGCATGATTTCTGCCCCCCTTCTTGGGGATGTGAAAGCCACGGGATTGACGCCACAGGAACTTAAAATACTTCTCGAAAAAGACCT
>DMNE01000414.1:550-5382 GCA_003453735.1 Nitrospiraceae bacterium
CAGGGGTCTCGGCTTCAGGCGTGGGTCCATCAGGGGTGATAACCTTAAGGAGAAATACCACTTTAATGCAGTTGCTCGCGCAACTCGGACCACTAAAAGATGCTGATCTGGATAATGGCTATATTCTCCGGGAAGGAAAGAAACTCAACGTTGATTTTGCTAGGATGATCCTCAAGGGCGATGCTTCGCAAGATATTCAACTAAAGCCAGATGACATGATTTTTATCCCGGATAATTTTGAGAAACGTATTAAGGTCGTCGGTGCTGTAAAGACGCCGGGCGTGCTGCCGTATAGGGATGGGCTGACCACGCTCGACGCAATATTAGCTATGGGCGGGTTTACAGAATTCGCAAAGCAGAATGATGTAGTAGTTGTGAGAAAGGAAAACGGCAAACTCAAAACCATAGAGGTAAAATTGAAAGACGTAATAAACGATGGTGATATCCAGAAGGATATCCTCCTAAAGCCTGGAGATCATGTCGTCGTTAAAACGGGAATCTTTTAGGAGGGGTTATGCCTCAAGAGAAGTCGCCGCAGATCAATATAAAGCGTTACTTAGCCATTGTTCTGGAAAAAAGATACCTGGCCCTTTCAGTGGCTCTAGTGGTGCTTTCTGCGTTCACATGGGCTAGTTTTTTCTTGCCGAAGACCTATGAGGCAAGTTCGACTGTATTTTATAAGAAGAGCACCAGTATTGACCCATTGATGAAAGGCATGGGGTTCGCGGGGAGCATGGAAGAAATCCTGAATAGCCTTGAAATCACTATTACGAGTAGAGACTTTCTCAATAAGGCTGTTAAAAAGGTGGATGTAAGGAACAGGAGCTTGGCCAAGGCCGGCAACCTGATTGAAAATATGAGGAAAAACCTGCGCGTGAAAGTTCTGGGTAAGGGACCTGACCTGTTTACCATTTCATGTTTGGGAAGTGATCCAAGGATGGTACGGGACATAGTCGACGGCGTAGTAAATGAGTATATANNCATGCTTCGGGAGCGATCCAAGGGTGGTACGGGACGTAGTCAACGCCGTTGTAAGTGAGTATATAGAGGAAAGCGTGAGTTCTAAAAGGACAGATACCTATGACGCGTATGAGTTTATACGGAGCCAGCTTTTGGAGTACAGCAACAGGCTCGATGCATCTGACAAAGCCCTCAGGGAATTCCGGGAGAAGAATCCGCGTATAATCCCCCAAACTGAAACAGCCCTCGTCACGAGAGTAGAAGGTTTTCAGACCTCCGAGGTGGAGGCTGAAATCAAGCTGAAAGAACTCATGAGAAAGCGGGACAATCTCCAGAAGCAACTTTCTGGTGAGAAAGAGCTTACAGTTGCTTTCGTGACGAGAGAAGGCTCACCCCAGTCTCGACTGAACGCTCTGAAGAATCAGCTGACGCTCATGATGACAAAATATACGGATAGCTATCCTGAAGTAATAAAAATAAAGTCCGAGATCGAGGAAGTGAAAAAGCAGATAGCCGAGGCAACAACCGATTCACGCATAGAGAACACTGGTTCTGAAACTGCTGCAATAAATCCTATTTATCAGCAACTCAGAGAGGAGATCGCAAAAACAGATGCAGAGATAGAATCGGTCAAGGCGAGATCAGCTGAGCTCACGAGGCAGCAGATGGATGCCCAGGGCAAATTGGGCGTCATACCGAAAGAACAAGAGGAATGGTCAAAGCTTCAGAGGGACAGGGCTGTATATCAAAGGATCTACGATGACCTGCTGGTAAAGCTTGAGAATGCGAGAGTTTCAAAAGATCTCGACCGTTCCGACAAATATGAAACCTTCAAGATTGTGGAGGCTGCCGGACTCCCCTCACAGCCGATTAAACCAGATAGGGTTAACATGATACTGTTCGGAATTGTTTTCGGCATCGCTTCGGGGGTAGGCGCAGTTTTTGGCCTCCAGTATCTTACCCCAACGTTTCAAGACGTAGATGCTATCGAGGCAGAACTCAAACTCCCCGTGTTTGCATCGATTTCGAGGGTCGTTACCGAAGCGGACAGGCTTTCTGAGAAGCGTCTCGACAAGAGGGTCTTTACCGCGGCAGGGCTATATTGCTTCGTTATCTTGGCGGTTTTTACGGTTGAGCTCCTCTCAAAATATGCGGGGATCAAGCTCATAACGTTTTAGAAATGAGATTCTCTATGCTCTATGACTCGATGCGGAATCACGGAAAGGGATCGGGGTGAAAGGAGCTGGGGCATCCAGTCCTGACGGTTGATTTGGACATTCTCATTTGTTTGCGATGTAAGTCTTTTTGAAAGGGAGAAATAAATGAGCAGGATAGAGCAGGCGTTAGAAAAGGCAATTAAAATGAGAGAATCAATGGCGGGGGGTGATACCGGAGATATGCTAACCGCTATGCCTCATAAGCCGGCTCAGACTGAGTTTGAAGCAGGAGAGGTTAGGGTTGATCTCAAGGGAATTGACAGGCATATCGTTTCCCTAACAGACCCATATTCACAGGGTGCTGAAGAATACAGAAAACTTAGGGTGCGGCTCCTCCGGGCTACTCAGAAGAACTTTCTCAATACCATTATGGTCACCAGTTCGGGTGTCGGCGAGGGGAAATCGATTACTGCTATCAATCTTGCCGTTTCGATAGCAAATGAGATTGATCATACGGTTCTCCTCGTGGATGGTGATTTGAGGAGACCCTCCTTGCATAGATACCTTGGGATCGAACCATCGCTCGGTCTCAGCGATTATCTGATGGGCAAGACGGCACTCTCTAATGCCCTTGTCCGGACCGGAGTCGGGAAGCTTGTCCTTTTGCCAGCCGGGACTCCGCCGCAAAACCCGTCCGAACTCCTCTCTTCTGAGAGGATGAAAGAAACCGTGCGTGAACTGAAGAACCGGTATAAGGACCGATATGTAATCTTCGACTCTTCACCGGTCCTCGCGACAGCGGATACTCTTTCCCTCAGTAACTATATGGATGGAATCATCTTTGTCGTGCAGGCATCTGAAACGTCCCCTCGGGATGCACAACGGGCGCTTTCCCTTATCAAGGGCCGACCCGTACTCGGGGCTGTCTTTAATAACGTGCCTCCATACCTCGCTAAAAGCCATCAACGGTATTCTTATCAGTATGCAGGCAAGGCCAAACCTGAAAAATCTAATGGCGGCAGCGGAGAGCACGATGAACCATAATGCGGGAATCACAAAAAAGGTTTTCTTTATTATGTTCTTGTTTTCTCTGCTCTGCACCTGCCGTGAAGCAAACGCTGGAGTGTTCTCTATCAAGCCGTTCTTGACTCTGGAGGAAGAGTATGACGATAACATTTATCTCACCAAAGACAACAAGGTGGATGATTACGTAACGAGAGTAATCCCCGCGGTTAGCCTCGACTACAAAACGCCGATATGGGACTTAACCTTAAGTGATACGTTTTATTGGTGGTATTATGCGAAGCAAGGTACGAATTACACTTCTAATACTGCGGACCTGTCGTCAAAACTTACTGTTATAAAAAACTTTTTCTATTTTGATGTTACTGATAACAATGCCAATGTGGTCCTTAACCCGAGAGGGCCTTCGACTACCAGTAACCTGAATTTAAACCAGACAAATTCGAATACACTGAATGCAATGCCCTATATAAAATATCAGGTAGATCCGGCAACTGAAGCAACAATGGGACTTAGATATACAAATCTATGGTACAACAGTGGTACCAACCGTCAGGAGTATACTGGTCTCCTCAGCATTAAACGTACATTCGACCCGAAACTGAATGCCTCGGTGGGAGTGGAATACTTGGCCGACCGGCCGGAGAGTGTGGAGCCAAACGATGATCAGACAGCTGTTTACGGATCCGTGTCGTATATTTTTGACCCGAGAACGAAATTTGAAGGAACTGCCGGATACAGGTGGATAAGCTTTTCAGGGGGTTCTGACTACGACAAACCCGTCTACGACGTTGGCTTAGTTTACCAACTCCCGCGGAAGGGACAGATTGCAGCGAAGGCCGTAGGGACGTTTACCGCTTCGCCGGAACAAGGTCTCATGGACACCACGAGAGAAGAATTAGCCATCAGTTACGGTGAGATGGTTTCAATAAAAGGAAGCATTTACCACGAACGAGATAACTACTTTCAGATAGGGCTTACCGATGATGAAGTAGGGGGTACCGTGGGCCTCACCTATACCCCTAACGCCAGACTGACATACAAGATATTAGGCAAGTACGAAAAAGATAAATATCAGCCACAAGACGATAAGAGAGACCTCTATAGCGTATCAACCGGCATAAATTATAAACTCACGGCAAAGACTACGATAGGCTTGAGCGACGACTATAACAGATCGACTGGGCAAATCGAGAGTGACAATTATACTGACAATATTGTCAGACTTAGTCTGACAATAGCATTGGGTTCCGGTACCCCTCCCTCTCCCTTATAGAATTAACTATGTATACATCATTTTTTGGCTTTACCTGCAAACCATTTCAACTTACCCCCGATCCTGAATTCCTTTTCCTGAGCAGGGTTCATAAGAGGGCTCTCACTTACCTGAACTACGGCATCAGCGAGAATTTCGGATTTATCCTTGTCACTGGCGAGATCGGCACGGGGAAGACAACTATTATGAGGACCCTGTTAAAACAGGTTCCCCAGGAAATCAGGATAGCACGAGTCAATAATACAAAAGTCACATCAGAACAGCTCATCTCGATGATCAATGAGGACTTTGGAATTGATACAAAGGGCAAGGACAAGACCCAGCTGTTAAGTGAACTCGCAGATTTTCTCATACGCCTCTATGGCGAACGCAAGCGGGCTGTGCTCATTATTGACGAGGCGCAGAATCTCTCCCCC
>DMNE01000414.1:5409-7861 GCA_003453735.1 Nitrospiraceae bacterium
GAACTCGAACAGTTGCGGCAGCGGATAGCATTCAGGACCCATATAAGCCCCTTAAGCAGGGAGGAGACAGAAGCTTATATCAGGCATCGGTTGAGGGTTGCAGGCAATGAAAACGGGGTGAGTTTCGAAGAAGGGGTGATGGATGCAATCTACGATTTTAGTAAAGGCACACCAAGGCTTATCAATGTCCTTTGCGAATTTTCTCTCCTAGCTGTTTTTGTTGATGAANNATCTCAGCCTTGTCAGGGAAGTGATCAGCGATCTAATCTACGAGAGGCCCGAAGGGGGTACCTCCTTGTCGACTGATAAGGCACAAAGTGGACAGGATATGCAAAAGAGAATGAAAGAGACACTGATGCGTTTTCACACACGACTCCGCAATCTTGAGGCAGCATTGTTTGAGATGCAAAATGTGGCGGATTCTCGTAGCGAAACGAAAAAGCAACTTACCGAGTTGGGAGCCGAACTCCAAAAAAAAGAGGATGAACTCTTGAAACGGGAATATGACCTTCTTGAAAAAGAGGATTTTTTAAAAAGGAAAGAGGAGAATCTCGGGCAGACGTACGAACAAAATGCACGGCGACTCCCTTCATGAAGGATAGCGGAACACTGGCCCATCGAATGTCCTTCGCACGTGCCTGTCTCTTACGACGATCTGTCTTTTAACAAAACACCACGATGATCAAGTGGTTATAGTGTCCTACAGAATATCCAGACGATAAAGAGCCTATTCGCAGTATAAGGAGGTTGTTATGGTTCAAGAAACATTGGTCCCGGACCAAGCCGTCAAAAAAAGACAAATCGAAATACTTTCTATAGCGGAGGGTTTTTTTCAGTCCAGTATTTTGTTTGCCTTGTTAAAGTTAAAGATCTTTGAACGTATTGACGGAGCAAGCAAGACCTTGGATGAGCTTGCAGCGGAGTCAGATGCTCGACCAGAGACGCTTTCGAGATTATTGAACGCTGGAGTCGTTCTAAAACTACTTGAGTCCAAAGATGGCTTTAATTTCAGTATAGCCCCGGCGTGCCGCACAGTGCTTTCCCGCTCCGCTGGCGAACATTACCTGGGCGACTGGATCCGCAGTTTGGATTTTTTTTGCGCGCCCCTCTTGAAGCTTGATGAAGCAGTGTTGAATTCTGGTCCGACAATCGAACCAGGAACACATCTCGGGGGGGACAAGGAGAGTACGCGGAGTTTTACGCTTTCAATGCACAACTATGCGTCGCTGCGAGGAAAGGAGCTGGCCGACTTCCTGAGCACAGCGGGGTGCAAGTCGCTATTGGATCTCGGTTGTGGTCCAGGAACATATGCCTTTCATCTGGGCATGCGTAACCCCAGCCTGGAGCTTTATCTTCTGGATCACCCTACTGTTTTGGAAACCGCAAAAGAAATACAGTTAAGGTATCCCTTGAAGAACGCCATTCATTATTTGCCCCTCGATGCATTGAAGGATGATATCCCTGGCACCTATGATATGATACTTGTTTCCAACATGCTCCACGGCATAGGGGAGCATGAAAGCCGTGAGCTCATCAAGCGCCTGTACGACTCTGTCAATCACTGCGGATCATTGGTCATCCAGGCCCAATATTTGCGTGACGACCGTCTTGGTGGAAGGTGGCCGATCTTCTTAGATCTCATTCAGCTTTGCGTTACGGCTAACGGAAGGAACCATTCGCCGAGGGAAACTAAGCGTTGGCTCGAAGAAGCCGGTTTCAAAGATATAGAATTCTGCGCTATGACCCTCCTTAACACGAATAGTTTTCTCCGTGGACACAAGGGTTCGCTGCCAATGTCGTAGAAGCACTCGTTATTGAAAGGGTAGCTATAGTTGAGCTGGAGGAACAGGAAATCGCCCATGACAGAGAACCGAGCTTCTCAAAAAATAAGGATGAACTGCTGAAACAGAAGAATTCCTTGCAAAGGAGGATTGCTCAAAAAGGAGAGAGAATATTGGACAAATGTCGAACACAATGTGCGGGAACTCTTTTCTTCGAGGATACCAGAAAACAAGTCTGTCGAATGTCCTTAGCTTATGCCTTCCCCCTTGTGACGACGTTTGGTGCGAGACAGTTGCTAAGTTCTTGCGTGGTAATGTTCATCACTCTGCGGCTTTAGATGCCGGATAGTAGCCATTAGAGTGAGAGAGACAGTCTGACCGAGGTCTGAAGCCTTAAAAAAGGTCTTTCCGCATTTTTTCTATCAGCATGGCCGATAACCAGCGATATGTCCTCCAATTTTTTCGGTATCAGTTCTCTATTGGCGCTAGCTTATCCGGGCACCGTCTGGGGAACTTTTGCTCACGGTTTTGACCTCTTCACAACCGATTCCACGGACCTGGGTCAGTTTTAAAACAGGCCCAAGAACATACTAAAGGGAAACCATGCAGAATACCTTTAATGCTCTGACTATCGACGTGGAAGACTATTACATGGTCTCTGCATTTGCCGA
>DMNE01000411.1 GCA_003453735.1 Nitrospiraceae bacterium
TCTGACCACTAGTTTGAAAACCCGAGGAGAGAGATCTCCTGAAAAGACGTCCAATGCATACCCCCTGCTAATTTCTTTGATTATCGATAAAATACCTTACGTTTAAGAATGTTATGTGATAAGAAATAGCCTGAGTGTCCTGTTAGGTCGCGATTTGTCTTGATTTGGTTCATTTTTAGCGTGCAACCTCTATGCCATTCATTAGATTATCTATTAATATATTGAAATGATAAATTAATTCATAATTTGAATTTTTCAGTAGGTATTTTCAGTTCTCAAAACTGTCACTTATTTTTGATTAGTCAAACCTTGAGTTTTTCATCTCGCTATTGCGGATAAGTGTTGTTCACAGCCCCTTTTCNNTCTCTTTATCGGCCAAAACTTTTCTCCTCAGTGAATGTTCAAGAAGGAAATCATTCCTTCCTCTCATATATGGCTTCGAAATACATTCCTTTTCTTTATAAGATACTGGTTTCTCCTTATTTACTCCCTGCACAACCATGGTAGGGTTGACGTATAGGGAGAATAGGGTGAGATTGTAGTATTTCCTGAAGGTGAAGCAACTCTATGAAAAGATCAACCGGTTTATTTCTTTTGTGTGTAGCAATACTGCTTGTCATTTTTGTAACGAAAGCGACGACGGATGAGAAGACCTACGATGGAAGACCTCCGTTCAAGCTCGGTCTGCTGGAATTGGTGAGGATGAAAACAGGCCTCACGGGAGGAGAGACGTCGATTTATCATCCTAGAAATCGTTACAATATTTTCATCAACTATGAGCTGGGCATGCACTGTGTCGGCTTCGATATCTCCTACTGTTGCATTCTCCCTCCCTACAACAGCATTCAGGCCCAGGCCGTACGATCGGGTGTTCGGGGTGAAAAGCCACGCCTGTTATCCCCGGATGACAAGGTGAACCTCCGCTATACAGTAAGGGACAACAGCTACAGCGAAGGGAATAAGATGAAATACTGGCAGGTCCTCAAGGATGTCAGCGGAAGTGGAACAATGAATAACCCGAACGATAACATGGCAAACTACGTATGGGATCATTTGTTTATTTATAAAGATTTGGATGGGACGATTCCAAAAAATTCTGAATTATCCAAGAGGCTGTATATAGGAAAAGAGATCCCCGTAAACATTGATTCAGGGCCTTCTGGTAAGCCTCTTTCGGGGGGCACCATGGATTACGCAAAAGAGAAAGGGGGAAACATCGTTTTTACCAATTCCATGATCCCTGAGATTAAGAACATTCCGCTTAAGCTCACCGCGTCGTATCTGTGGGATGCCCTCGGACTTCCTCTGACGGCCTTCAATGACAGCAGAAGAAAGGGATCCATAAGGACGATCACCGATCGTGATTTTCAGCCTTACCAGTTTGCGGTCGTCCAGATGAGGGATGCAAACGACGACCCGTTGATCGTAAGCGGGAAGGCCGTCGAATTTTTCGGAACCGAGCCTGTGGATATTTCCAACTGTTCCTTATGTCATTCGGGTCAGGGGCAAGCAGCGAGGCTCTCCAGAGAAACCGGCTTGTCCTTGTTGGACAAAGAGTATGCTTACTGGAAAAGGAATTATCCTGACATCTCCGAGTATATGGCCAGACTCTCAGCAACTACGATCAATATCCTGGAACTTCACGACAAATATTTCAAGACAGGCTTTCTAAAGTTTTACGATCCGGATGCGGCATCAAACAGACTCGGCAAGGTAGGTTCGGTAAATTGCGCGGATTGCCACGGAGACAATATGTCGGGCAACCTACAGACTCCGAGGCCCGGGACAACTGGGTATACGCCGATCAAAGCGAAACCGCTCACCGAGGCGGTCCATTCCGTACATGCCCGGTTAATTACCATGCCCGATAAGGCACAAAGAACACAGAGCTGCCAGGTGTGTCATCCGACACACTGGCAGAACGAAGAGATGAATAACTTTAAGACAAATCCATACGAGATCACGGACGACTATGGAAATCCTCGATTCTCGGATTCGGACCTGAGAACCTCCGGAGGTGGATGCTTCCTGAGAAGGGATGCGCATACCAATCCTGACGTAGCTCCCCCGTTTTTTCTGAACGAGATAGGGAAGTGGTACTTGAGCGAAGTGAGCCTGAAAGACGAAGAGGGAAAGACGGTTCAGAAAATGAGGGGGTTATACTGTACAAACTGCCACAACCATTTGGCCCACGAACTATACAGATATGATGATCTCAGTAACGCTGTGTTGCAAGAGGGAAAGACCCTAAGGAATAAACCGGTCGAAGAGGTGATCCAGGCGGTAGCGAGTGGCGACAGAAAGAGATTTAAGGCCTTTTTTGCGGACCCGGTCGTCGGTGCGGAGGGAGACCCGTTATACGCATACTATGCGTATCACAAGGGAACACTCCTCTTACGAATCTTAAAGGAAAAGGATGGAAGAGCGACACCGTCGCCGTGGAATGCGAGCAGCGGAGAGACGGCCACCTATGCCTCGGTATCCGGAGGCAGTGATTGGTGGCTGTCGCCAGCAGAGCCCCATTGTGCGAACTGCCATATCGCTCCTTTTGTAGAGAGCGGAGGCGGGAAATACTTCCCCATCGACCAACCTAACAAGTACTCACTCTACCGATATTCAAAAGCGCACGGCCTCCTTGCATGCCAGTCCTGCCATCAATCGATGCATGGCTTGTACCCGGTCCGATACGATGGGGCAAAGCGGACAGTGGACTTAACGTCCCATGAGCAAGCATTGCAGTTCAGCCCGGACGGAAAATATGCCGGACCGGTAACGTGCGCGGCGTGTCATACCGTCAATGAGAAAGGAATTCCAGTTCAGCTGAGCGGGACGGAATACTACGGCGATTATTGGGCATCCGTAGTTCTCATTCACTTCATGCGTGAAGGAGATCAGAAAGTGCCTGTTTCAGAACTCACAAGAAAGTATCCCTACAGAAGGGCAAAAGAGATCGTTGAGAAGGGATGGCGGTGAGGAGCAAGGAGTAGCTACGTCCAAATTCCAGGAATAGGCTTTCCACAATACCTGCACTTCCCGGCCTTGAGGTTGATTTCTCCCATCATATACCCCCTCCGCTGAATGATCATTTTTTTGCACTTTGGGCAAAACGTATTTTCACCCTCATGACCCGGGATGTTCCCAATGTAAACGTATTCAAGGCCCGCAGAATAAGCCACTTCCCGCGCTTTTTCCAATGTCGATACCGGAGTGGGAGGGAGGGTCTTCAGCTTGTACAGAGGGAAGAAACGGGAGAAATGGATCGGAGTGTCCGGTCCCAATTCTTTTTTTATCCAGAGGCACATCTCTTTTATGGTTGACATCTCATCGTTCTTTGTGGGGATGACGAGGTTCGTGATCTCCAGATGGACTTTTTCCCGCTTCAGNNGTCTTCAAGGTCTCGAGAACGGGGTTGAGTTCTCCGCTGCACAGTTCGCGATAAAAATTCTCCGTGAATCCCTTCAAATCAATATTGGCCGCATCCAACACCCGGCATAGTTGTTTAAGAGGGGCCGGGTTGATAAAGCCGTTCGAGTGGTAAACGCTCAGAAGTCCTGACTTCTTAGCGACAGAACCGATGTCAATCATATATTCATAAAAGATAGTCGGTTCCGCATAAGTATAGGCAATCGAATGGGTTCCACTCTCTTTGGCTTCCTTGACCAC
>DMNE01000537.1 GCA_003453735.1 Nitrospiraceae bacterium
ATTTTTTGAAACGTAACCAGGGGGAAGATGCCGCATAAACAGAATAAGCAAAATTATATTGCACGAATGGAACTGAACAAACGGAACAAACTTGCAAGCGGTTTGCTTTCCGAACGCTTCCCTGAGGTTTCCGACATCGTGATTCAGATGACATATTATCAGAAAGGGGTAAATCCAGTTCTCATGCTGCGTACCGTTAATATCCTTCCCACAGATTCAGCTTATTTTCACATGGAATGTGCCGTAAAAGAATGTATGGACGGTGGCTTTGACCTCACCTCTGTGATTGCTCACATGGTCAAAACCCATAAGAAGGTGGAAAAGGGAAGGCTTCTTTGTAATGGGAAAATCGATTCTCGGGCTTCAGACCATGCAAGCATTGCCTATGAAATCGGGATTCGGTATATCAAAAAGTCTCGCTAGGTTTTTTCTATAATCCGCTGAGACGGTAGAGAATCACCTTCGCACCCCTATGAGTAAAGAGACGTTCTCTTTGTACCGATGAGGAAGAAAATCATTACTAAAACTAAAGAACACGTTTGCTCTTGACCGTTGCAGTTATGAGCGCTCTCATCCTTGAGCACTATTTATTACAGGGCTGATGGAAGAAGGTCTTCAGGCAGCAGCGGTCCACGAACTTATTCCTCTCCAAGCCGTTCATACCCGCAGCAAAACCCTTCGAGAGAGCAAACCGCCTGTCAATGAAAAAAATCACTGAGGCGGGGCAGGATTTGATAGCCGCTCTCTTATATGCAAAGCTTTGGACTGCACAATAAACGTAAGAAGTCGTTGCAGGAAGCAAAACAGATCCGGTAAAACTCGAGAATGTTGGACTCTTATTCGGTCCGTCAGGAATGATCCTCGGAGGCTTTCTGCAGTTACACAAGCGTAAGGCAATTCAACTTTTTCATTACCTCCCTCAGGGGTATTCCGAGCTTCTTTGCAATCCTTTTGCAGTCTTCATATTCGGGGGTTGCTTTTTGGATCCCATCATTGGTTTGTGATACCTTAACTTCTATTATCCCGAACTCTGTTTTGACTTTCCTTATTTCGCGCTCAAGGACTACCCTTGATGCAGTCTGAATTCTCACCCCTATAGTGGTGGTCTCTTTCAAGAGAATATCTACGATATCGGCCCTCTTTTCATCATGACATAAAACGGTGAGTATGATACCGGGCCTGCCTTTTTTCATAATGACCGGAGTGAGGTAAACATCGAGGGCGCCTGCCTGAAAGAGCCTCTCCATTATATACTCATACAGTTGGGGATTCATGTCGTCTATGTTCGTCTTAATAACTGTTGCCAGGGGAAGGGGTTTTGCATTGCTTTCTGCTTTGACGTCTCCCGATAAGATTCTCAAGACGTTAGGTAGCCCCGTGATATCCTTTTGCCCTGCGCCATAGCCTATCGTGGCTATCTTCATCAGAGGAACGTTCACAAAATCCTCCGCTATTTCTGTCAAAATGGCTGCTCCTGTCGGCGTCGCAAGCTCGAAGGGAATATCTGATGCGTATACCGGGATACCTCTTAAGAGTTCAGCAGTTGCAGGCGCGGGCACGGGAAACGTTCCATGATCTGTCGTAACAAAGCCACTACCCAGATTCACTGCCGATGCATAGACCTTATCAACGCCGAGATAATCAAGAGCGATTAAACTTCCGAAAATGTCCACAATGCAGTCCACTGCTCCAAGCTCATGAAGATGGGTCCTATTATATGCTCTGCCATGGACTTTTCCCTCCGCTTCAAAAAGTGTCCTGAATATCCGCAATCCGCTCTGTTTTATATGGAGGGGAAGCGATGATGCATTGATAATGCCCTTTATATCTCTGAATCTTTTGTGGGCATGGGCTTTGGATTTCTCGTTTTTGATGATGACATCAACCTTTGTGGCAGCAATAGAGGCCCTCCTAACTTTTCTTGCCTCAATTGCATATCCCTTCACAGGAAGACGTTTAAGCGTATCTTCAACCCTTTTCAAGGGAACGCCGGCGTCCACAAGGGCGCCGAGACACATATCGCCGCTTATGCCCGCCGAACAATCAAGATATACTATCCTCATCTCAGTATCATATCACACACAAGAAAAATGATTATAAATGCCCTCTTTACAATGGGGAATGTAAGCGGATCAACAGAAATTTTGATGCGATGGTTTGACTTATTCCGACCACATAGGTTAATTTTTTAAATGGACTTTTTCTCAAAGCTTCTCTTCGTGACACTGCTCTTTTCGGTAACAGCTATCATCAACCTTCCCTTTGGCTTTTTTCGAAAAAGAGAGAACCGGTATTCAGGCAAGTGGTTTCTCTATATCCATATTCCAATCCCCTTCATAATCCTTATCCGAGTGCTGTCACACCTTGATTTCAAATATATCCCTCTTTTTGTTCTTGCCGCTGTCATGGGCCAGGTGTGGGGCGGCAGGATTTAATTCCCCACGGCAGGTGAAGGTCATTTCATCGCTCAATTGGAAATAGTCTACATTTCTTTGAACATCTCAAAAAATTTCAGCAAGGGAAAGATAAGAGAAAGATTCTGAGATGATGTGACATCCTCTTCACAGGTTTTTCGGGTGCTTCCCCTCCAAATCTTTCAACCGTTCACATTTTTGCCCCGCTAAGGGCATATCTACATGCACAGATTCTTTCTTCAGGTAGTAAGGCGAGACTTTCGATCAAAAGACTTCCGATCCTCTCTGTTGAGATCTTCATGTTCTCCATGACCTCTGTTGTTGTCAACTTTTTGTCTGATATCCCCGCTGCATAGTTTGTCACGATAAGAACACTGGCAAAGCACATTTCGAGTTCCCTTGCAAGGCAGGCTTCAGGCATGCCGGTCATTCCGACCACATCTGCTCCGCTTTTTGCAAAAAACGATATCTCAGCCCTTGTTTCGAGCCTTGGACCATTTACGCAAAGATATGTTCCGGATTCTTTGACCGTTAATCCCTTCCTTTGCGCAGCCGCACAAATGATGGTTCTCAATATGGTACAATACGGATCGGTAAAATCGATATGAACAACGTCATTTTCTTCATAGAAGGTCGAAGCCCTGCCTTGGGTCAGGTCTATAATTTGATCCGGGATGACGATATCCCCAGGTGTCAATCCTGCCGTTATTCCTCCCACCGCGTTGATTGAGAATATCCTCTCTATTCCCATCTCCCGGAAACCCCATATGTTTGCGCGATAGTTTATCCGATGTGGAGGAATGCGATGGGGGATTCCATGCCGGGGCAAAAAAACGACTTCGCTTCCGGAAACTTCACTGATTCGGAATTCACCCGAAGGGTTTCCAAAGGGCGTTGAGACTCTCCTGAGACTCTTGTGTCTGAGCCCTTTCATCTCATAAAAACCGCTTCCGCCCAAAATACCGATTCTGTTCATAGGACCTCCCGTTATTGCGTGATGATGGCGCTTTCTTTTTGGGAACGGGACTGGCTTGGATAGGGCACAGGCGAAGTCGAGTCCCCTTGGGGAATACTCTCTGCCGGCACAATCCTGCTGACGTACTCAAGAACAACACCGCACAGGATGAAAGTGTAGCCGTAATAGCGCGTGGTGTTTCTTAGCTTCTGTCTTGCTGTCTTTGTAGCGGTCATGCGTTATTATAGTTGACATCCTGCTATCGAAAAGGTGCGCA
>DMNE01000476.1:0-345 GCA_003453735.1 Nitrospiraceae bacterium
TGACCCTTGTTGCGCCGGTCACAACATGCTTTCGAGAATGTCGAGAAACAATGTTCATGGGAAAAGGAGGCTTATAATGGAAGGTGTTGATTTCAGACGAAAGGTTTTTAAGATACCCGTGATGTCTTCGATTTTTTCGGCAGGTTTTTTTGTTTTCCTATTAGTTTATTTCCAGGGATACGCTTTTGCCAACGAGGTTTCACCTCAGGCGAGGGAGTTCCTCAACAAGATGAGCACTTATTTGTCGGAGGTTGCGGAGGTGACGAGGCCATCTGTTGTGAACATATCCACTACCACCATTATGACCATGGAAGAGCATCCTTTCGGGAATTTTTTTAATGATCC
>DMNE01000476.1:356-5573 GCA_003453735.1 Nitrospiraceae bacterium
TATATTCTCACCAATTACCATGTGATCAAGGACGCGGAGGAAATCAAGGTAATACTCTATGATAAAAGGGAATTTAAGGGAAAGGTCATCGGCGATGATCCTCAAACGGACATCGCCGTAATCAAGGTAGCTGCATCGGACCTGCCGGCAATTAAGATGGGAGATTCCTCGAAGATGAAGGCAGGTGATGTAGTGCTTGCTATCGGAAACCCCTTTGGCCTCAATCAGACAGTAACCATGGGCATCGTTAGCGCAGTGGGAAGGGCGAATGTCGGCATCTCGGCTTATGAAGACTTTATACAGACAGATGCGGCGATCAATCCGGGGAACTCCGGAGGAGCGCTGGTCAATGCAAACGGCGAGCTCATCGGCATTAATACGGCGATAGCCTCGACGAGTGGTGGGTATATGGGTGTCGGGTTTGCTATACCATCGGATTTGGCAAATTCGGTAGCGCAGAGCATTCTTAAGTACGGTAAGGTCATTCGCGGCTGGCTCGGAGTGACAATACAGAACCTTACCCCCGAACTCGCACAATCTTTTGGTGTGAAAGAGGAAACGGGAGCTCTTGTGACGGACGTTATGAAGAATAGCCCCGCATGGAAAGCAGGGCTGAAACGGGGAGATCTGATTATCGAATTTGATGGAAAACCAGTGGAGGATACAACGAGTCTTAGGAATATGGTGGCCAATACGGTCCCGGGGAAGTCGGTGACAACAAAAGTGATTAGAGAGGGCAAAGTGGAGACGCTTACCATTACCCTGGGAGAGTTCCCCGAAAAGAAGATGGCCAAAGAGGTCGAACATAACAATGTGCTGAGGGGCGTTCAAGTCCAGGAACTCACGCCGGATTTGCGGGCGAGTCTGAACATTCCTGCAGATGTGGAAGGTGTTCTTGTTGTCAATGTCGGTGAGGAAAGCCCTTCGAATGGTCTCGTTTCAAAAAATGATGTTATCGAAGAAATAGACCGCAAACCGATAAAAGGGTTAAAGGATTATGAACAGATGGTCTCCAAGATCGGGTCTTCCGATACAGTTCTCCTGTTGGTGTACAGAAACAGCGGACATATATACGTGACGATAAAGCAATCAGAGGGCGGAGGGCAGTGAGACCGGCGACGGGAAGGATTGTATTTCTTATACTGTCTTTATTTCTGCTGTTCTCGTTTACAGGGAATATAAAGGGCGAAGGGGCAGCTGCAGAGGATGGTGATTCTGCGCGTGCAGAATCACCATCAAATAAAGCGGGGGCAATAAATACTCTCATTCAAAACGTGATGACCGCATACGGCGGCAAAACTGCGGTTGAAAACGCGAAGTCGGTGTATGCATCGGGAACAATAAGGGCGTTTGCGTTCAATGATCGGGGCACATACGTCCGCTATTTCAAAAGATATCGCAAATTAAGGGTAGATATCAAATACACCCGTTCATCAGAACTGAGGATATTAAACGGTAAAAGGGCATATGAGAGCATTGACGGGGCGCCTCTCTCTATGGTTACCGGCGATCGCTATCAAGCGATGGAGTACCAATATAGACAGCTTGACCTTCCTTATGGGCTGTTGAGAAATCCGGATGAGATAAGCTATGAGGGAAAAGCTTATCTGAAAGGTGTCGCGGTGGAGATCCTCAGTATAAACAACACCGAAGGCCCACCTATGAAAGTCTATATCGACGCGAAGACATTTCAGATAATAAAAGTTTCGGGTTATTTTTCAGTCAGCAGGTCAACCATGGCACTTTCTGCCGAGTTCGCTGACTTTAAAAAAGTGGACGGGACAATCTTCCCGTTCACGATAATCAACTATGCAGACGGCCAGAAGATAGCAGAGACGTCTATCCGGGATTATAGGATAAATCCTGAAATAGGTGACTCACTATTCTCCCCGTCCACGAACTGAAAGAGAGGTCCTCGTCGGTCTTATCGACGGAACAATACCGTGGTCTGAAAAGGCGTGCCTCTTCTTTTTTAGTTCGCCGCGTCTTGAGAAGTGATAAAGTTATGCTAACGAAGCAATGGAGGTAAAGATGAAGACTCTTCTCTGCACCATATTATTAAGTGTGCTATTGCCCCTGAGAGCAAGCAGCGCCGCGGAACCGTCGCTAATAGGGGAGAATATATCGGGGAAGTTCCTGTTCATTGCGGCTGCAGATCAACATGGTGCGGATCCTGGAGCTCCGACAAAGCTTAGCCTGGACATCGTGCCTCCGAAGTTCTATCTCGAGTGGAAACTATCTCCTCAGGATCCGGGCACGGTAACGGGATATGAGATCGTGCGGTCGAAGGATTACCGAGGACCATATCACAAGATAGCGACGGTCAACAAAGGGATTCGGCACTACGAAGATTCATCTATCCGCCCCCAAGTCATCTATTTCTATAAAGTCCGTGCCATTGCAGGAGATAGCTATTCTCCTTATTCAAATGCGGCTGTTGGAGACTTACCGCCTCATTGATGTTTTAGATTTTCAAGGTCTGGAGGGAGTGGGGCTCTTCGAGAAGAGACTGGCTGAGGGAGAGTCTTCCCAATGTGAAGTAACCGCAAAAAAACCATTTCTCCTATCATGGAAACGAAAAAGCGGCCGAGAGCCGCATTTCTTTCGTGGAAATGCTTGGCCAACAGGCTAACGTATCGACCGCTTCCCGCTTGTCTTCGCCCTCCTTCTGGAGATCGTTAGCAACTGTACGATCAGGATGCAGAAGGGGTGACCGAGGGAAGCAACATAAGGTTGCTGGATACCTTGCTCCGGCGTCAAGGTGATTCAGCAATAGCGTGCTATAACGGTCTACATCTTATGGCAATAGTTGCAGAGCATAGACTGATTTGTCCCCTCCACCTTGTATCTGAAAAGTCTTATCGAGTCAGATGCATGAGGGTTATGGCAGCTGATACATGTAAACTCTTTTCCCTTGCGCAGCGGGTCATGCTCCAGGAAGAGAGGATGTCCCCCCGCAATGACATGTTCTTCTTTCAGAACTTGTTGATGACACTGGACGCACGTCTCTTTCAGCGGCTTTAACAGCAGTGCTTCATTGCGGCCGGCATGGGGAGTATGACATGTCAGACACATACCTGCGGCAACCGGAGCATGAACATACTTGTTGTCGAATTTCTCGTGACACGTGTAGCAAAGCTTGGGGACCGGCGAGCGCAGAAGTTTTCCATTATCGCTTGAATGGGGGGAATGACAGGTTGTGCATATGCCGGCAGCAACAGGCGCGTGGATAACTTTGTCACTAAACGTTTTGCTGTCATGACACAT
The DNA here is from genome assembly GCA_003453735.1 of Nitrospiraceae bacterium. Lineage (GTDB taxonomy): Bacteria > Nitrospirota > Thermodesulfovibrionia > Thermodesulfovibrionales > UBA9159 > UBA9159. The sequence continues at coordinate 3,624 of DMNE01000476.1, forward strand.
AAAGCACAACTGAGGAACATCCGAAGCGAGTCCCAAGGGGTTCTTCGTATCCTTTTTATGCGCATCGGGATGGCAGACGGAACAACCCATTTCAACAGCGGGATGGAGGACTTTTCCCTTCAGATAGGGCTTTGTTACATGACATTTGGTGCAGTCAGTATATTCCGCCGAAGAAGATGATTCACAGACCAGCATTGTCAAAATGCAGGCAAGCAACAGCATCCGCGCGACCGTCTTCTTCATATTACCCTCCGCTTTTTCTCCCTCTCCGCTGATGTTCCTTATAACATAAGGATATTGCACCACGACAAATTGTCAAGAGGTTGCCAGTTGAAAGTTGACGGCCGAAACAATAATTTATCGAATTGAAGTTGACCCATTGCGGTTGCCATAGAAAAGTCCGTGACCGCAAGTGCGACGTTGTGAAATTGGCGGCTGAAAGGCGGCTCATGAAAGGCTTGAGCTGTGTGTACTGAAACTGATAGCACTTTCTCATGCGGCGGGAGTTCAGCAATGACCTCGATAATTGAGACCAGAAGGTTAAGGGCAAAGCGGTGTCAGAAGTATTCCGGAAGGAGTGTCCGTCCGGAATTTCCAAACGATATTATATAATCGCGTTGAATGTAAAGGAAGTCAGTATCTGGACTGTCGGTAGCTTGACGTTGTTGAATACTGTAGTATACTTTGATTGATAGATCATTACTATCGATAGAACACTTCTTGAATGCTGCGAGGGCAAAATGGCGCAAGATCGTAATAATAAGTTTGCAATCGTTTTTTTGTTGGTGGTCGTCATCGGATTTCTGATCAGCTGCCAGCAGGGTTGTTCTCAAAAGAAAGAAGGTTACGAGGAGGTCGGATTTCCGCAATCTTTTGCCGATCTTGCCGAAAAAGTGAAACCTGCGGTCGTCAATATCAGCACAGTCTCAACGGTAAAGATGCCCGGCAATCCTTTCCAGCAATTCTTCGGTCCTGATAGAGAAGGGCCTTTTGGAGATTTTTTTCACCGATTCTTCGGTGAAATCCCGGACCAGGAAATGAAACGGCAGAGTCTCGGCTCCGGGTTCATAATCGACAAGGATGGGTATATCATCACCAACAACCATGTAGTGGAAGGCGCGGACGAGATCAAGGTAAAGCTTTCCGACGGAAGGGAGTTCAAAGCAAAAGTTGTGGGTCGGGATCCGAAGACCGATCTTGCCCTCATCAAGATTTCGTCAATATTCAAGGATCTTCCGATACTCTCGCTCGGAGATTCGGATAAGATGAGGGTCGGCGATTGGGTTATAGCGATTGGTAATCCTTTTGGACTCGGAGAAACAGTCACTCAGGGGATAATCAGTGCAACGGGACGGGTAATAGGTTCGGGGCCGTATGATAATTTCCTGCAGACGGACGCCCCCATCAATCCAGGTAACAGCGGGGGCCCTCTTGTGAATCTAAAAGGAGAGGTTATAGGGATAAACAGCGCCATAATTGCAAGCGGGCAGGGCATCGGATTTTCTGTTCCAAGCAGTACGGCGAATGTCATCATCCCTCAACTAAAAGAAAAAGGGAAGGTGACGAGAGGATGGATAGGGGTATCAGTGCAGGCTATCACTCCCGAGATGGCTCAGGCATTTGCTCTCAAAGACACAAAAGGAGCGCTTGTTGGTGAAGTCGTGCAGGGAGGTCCGGCGGATGAAGCTGGCATCAAGAGGGGAGACGTCATCATTTCCTTTGACGGAAAAGAAGTAAATAAAATGTCCGATCTTCCTTTTANNTTAAAATCGCTGAGATGCCGGAAGTCAAAGTCGCTTCCGCGAAGCCAGCAGCTTCTGAAACCCTTGGGATGACGGTGGACAACATCACGCCCCAAGTGAGGCAGGAACTACAGATCAAAGACAACAGTGGAGCGGTTGTCGTCGAAGTCAGTCCAGGCAGCCTGGCAGATGATGCAGGCATACAGGT
>DMNE01000491.1:0-121 GCA_003453735.1 Nitrospiraceae bacterium
ATGCAAAACAAGATCTTCCCGGCTTCGCCATATCCGGAAAAAACTATGTCTTCAACCTGAGAGACGGATGCATGACCTTGGTAGAAGCTGCGGTATTGCTCTGCCCTGTCATTCACCTATA
>DMNE01000491.1:127-6223 GCA_003453735.1 Nitrospiraceae bacterium
CTGCCTTGATTACGCATCTGTCCAATTCCTTTAAGCTCCTTCCGGTCACGCATCGACTCCTCCTTCTATTGTCCTAAATATTTCGAATACAGAGAGAAACAAGGCGAAGACCAGAGGACCCATAATGAGTCCCAAGAGCCCGAAAAACTTTATCCCACCGAGAACGGTAAAGAAGATGATGNNCCACCGAGAACGGTAAAGAAGATAATGGCAGTCGGCATTTTCGTCCGTCCGCCGATGATTAAAGGCTTCAAGATATTATCGACCATACTGATTACAAATATGCCGATAAGTACAAGGACAATCCCTCTTAGATACGCTCCTTCATATAAGAGGATAAGACTTGCAGGAACCCAGACAATGGCCGTACCCAGCACCGGAACGAAGGACATCAGGGACATCACACTTCCCCAGAGGACAGGTGATCCCAGTTTAAGGATCGAGAAGGCCATACCACCGAGCACGCCCTGTGCAATCGACACAATCACTCCGCCATAGATGGTAGAAACAATCATATCCTTGGTCTGAACCGTCAGCCTGTCTTTCTGGTCTTCCGAAAAAGGAAGGTAATTCCTTAGCTTCCGGGAAAAGCCCGGACCGTCCTTCAGGAGAAAAAAACTGGTGAATAACATAACGATAAAATTTGCCGCCACGCCGAATAGATTGGAAAAGCCTGCCGATAGTTTAACGATGATCGCCTTTCCCACTTTTTGCGTATTCGCTATGATAACCTCTTCTGCCGAGGGCCCTGTCAGTCCCAGGTACGCCTCAATCCTGTCAATGGTACCGATAATCCGTTTATCCGACTTGATGGCGGTCACAATTGCCAGGTTGCCGGTATTGGTCTTTCCGACAAACGCCGTCACCTCGTTTATCAGGGCAAAGGAGATGTAAGAGAATGGCCCGATGATGGTGACAACTATTAAAATCAGCGTAAGGACCGATGCCATTGCCTTAAATCTGATGTACCTCAGTGTGAATACGTAGACCGGATAAAAAACAACACAGAAGACAACCGCCCACGCTATTGCAGTCAAAAAGGGCTGGAATATCTCATACGTGAGGTAGCCCAAAAGAATGAGCATGGAAAGAACCATCAAGAAATAAAATCTATTGACAGGCATACGCGGCCTCCACAAACCTTCTGAAGAGATTCAGCGACAGAGCATCATCTGAACGTTCAGGATGCCATTGAACTCCCAAGAGGAAAGAACAATCAGGAAGGCAGATGGCCTCCGCCAACTGGTCATCAGAGACGGCACAGACTTCAAGGTGATCCCCAAGTCTTTTGATAGCCTGATGATGCGATGTATTGACAATAACTTCTCCCTTTATGATGGAGTTGTCTCCCCTAATCCTGTGGGAGCCTCTCCTGTGGTCAACAGCAGATTTATGTTGGGACTCTATATCCTGATATAAGCTACCGCCAAAGACGATGTTTATCAACTGCATGCCGTAACAGATACCGAACACTGGCTTTTCTGCCTTCATTATAGCCCTTACTGCACCAATTTCAAATTCAGTCCTTTCCCTCGGAACTATCTTAACAGAAGGATGAGGTTTTTCAGCGAAATAGGATGGGTCGATGTCATTGCCACCCGGGATGAGCAGACCGTCTATGACTTCCACAAACGAAAATGTGGCTTCTCCGTGAGGTATCAACAAAGGAAGCCCTCCTGCTTTTGCGATGGCCTCGGAATAGTGATATTTGAGCCTGAGATATTGGCCCTCCCTGCCAATGGGAATACCGATTATCGGCTTATTTCTCTTACTTCCCATGCCTTAATACCCTTCCCCCCATCGTGACCGTCTGGGACCCTTCCCATACGGCCGGTGAGCCATTGACAAATACAAAATATATTCCCTCAGGCTTACTGAACGGGTCTTCAAAGGACGACCTGTCAATAATTTTCTCCTCGTCAAAAACCACGAGATCAGCTAAATACCCCGTTTTTATTCTCCCTCTCTTTTTCAGGCCGAAGGTTTCAGCGGAAAGCATCGTAATTTTATGAATCGCCTTGCTGATACTCATCTGCTTGAGGTCTCTCGAATATCTGCCGATGAACCTCGGAAAACTGCCAAAGCCCCTTGGATGAGGTTTCCCTTTGCAGGTAGGACCATCTGAAGATCGAGCTGAACTGTCTGAGCCGATCATCGTATACGGCAGGGAGAGAAATCTCTTGAGATTATCCTCGTTCATGGAGTGGAAGATCGCGCCGACTCTAAGTCTCTCTTCGAGAAGAATATCGAGAAGAAAATCAACGGGCTCTTTCCCGACCGCATTTGCAATAAACGACAGTGTCTCGCCTTCCATCCATTTGCGTGATTCTCCATTGAGAGATGATAACGTGACACTGTCCCAGTATTCTCGCCCGGGATGTTGCGCGAGAACCTCCCTCCGTATTTGTGCTCTTACCTGTTGATCGCTAAGCCTCCGCAGTTCTTCCTGTGCGCCGCCTGCATAGGTCCATGAGGGCAGAACTGCATCGAGGTCCGTAGAGGCTGCAGTGTAAGGATACCTGTCAGCGGTAACCGTTATGCCATTCTTTCTGGCCTTCTCAATATCCGAAATGACATGGTCTATCTTGCACCAGTTCTCTCGGCCGCCTGTCTTGAGATGAGACACGTGCACAGCAATCCCTGCCTCCTTTCCGATTTTCAGGGTCTCTTCGATAGACTCTATTAATTCATCCCCTTCACTGCGCATATGAGTGGCATATATGCAATCTCTGACAGATTTTGAAAGCGTGATTAACTCTTCTGTCTCCGAATAGACGCCAGGCGGATAAATCAAGCCCGTCGAAATGCCGATGGCACCTTCATGAACGGCTTCTTTAAGGAGTGCACACATCCTTTCCATCTCGCTTTTGTTCGGCCTTCGATCATCATATCCAATCACTGACGCCCGGACATTTCCATGACCCACCAGCGATGCAAAATTAATCGCAATGCCCCGCGCCTCAAGGATGTTAAAGTATTCACCGAACGTATTCCACCGCTCCTTTATCTGCATCTCTTCGAAATCCGCTTCGCGCTGACGTAAAGCATCATCCAAAAGAGGGGCCGCCGACAATCCGCAGTTCCCGTTGATCTCCGTTGTCACCCCCTGAAGGACCTTCCCTTCTGCACGATTATCAACGAGCAGGGTGAATTCAGAATGGGAATGGGTATCTATGAAGCCAGGGGCTACGGCGAGACCTTCGATTTCTATCGTTGTTCTTGCTTTGCCCTTATACCTGGCCGGAGGCCTTGGAACCGAGGCTATCCTGTCACCAGCAATAACGATATCGGCCTCAAATGGCTCGCCGCCTTCGCCGTCGTATACCTTTGCGTTTTTAAGGAAAAAGTCTATTTCCAGTCCCATATCTCATCATGTTTTCGCTGAGAAAGAGCTCCCTCTGACATTTCTTCGAAGCAACTGCAGAGCTCGGTCCCTATTACGAAGACCGCGCGTTGAAAAGAAGAAGACGCAGCATAACGCACCTTACCGGTTTCGACCACAGGATTGGTCATCCTCAATGACGAAAAACCTCTCTGGTGAACGCATGCTCTCTGCAAATATCGGCATCAGAAAGAGCACCATGTTTCTGATGCGATTACGAAACCCATGAGATTCTCTCCCCTGCCGGGTTTCCCAGTACGCCCGTGAAAGATGTCGGGTTAAAACAGGAAAGGATTTTACCGTTAACGCCATGATAAAGAAGAATTCCCTTACCGGGACGCCGGTCTTCTCCAACGGCCTGAGAACCTTATCCAGAGCCGAAATCATCTCATCAAGGGGAAGTAGAAACGTGAGGATTTTTGCACCATAGATCATCGAAAAGATCCTGAGTGTTCTGATATTTGCAATGGCAACCCCTTCATCGGTTATCAAGAAAAACCCACTGCCGTAGAGAATCTTGCCCGGATGGAAAAAAAGATTGCTGCCAAAGGTGAACAGTAAGAACAACAATATCGGGATAAGGCCGCCCTTGACCGTCTTAAAGGGAACAAAGAAAAGCATGAGAGCGACAATCACCGCTACCGTTATATGATAAGTGATGTCGTGAACAAAAAAAAGACTCATCGCAAGAGCGACGTACAGCAGGATGAACGTCATAGCTCATTGCCTTTTTCTCGAATATGCAACCTGCTGCACAGAAGGAGATGCCGTGAGATATGTTTTAATGCCTGATGCTATGGAAGCAGCGATCCGACTGCGGTATGATTCCCGCGAAAGCAACTGTTCCTCCTCCGGATTGCTGATAAATGAGACCTCGGCAAGAATAGAGGGTGGCATCGATGCACCCATAAGAACAAAAAACATCGCCTGCTTCACCCCGAGATTAACGACCTTCTTGTGGACTTTCGCCACGTCTGTCACAAGAGCATCCTGCACATAATGAGCAAGTGCAACCGACTCATCTCTCTTAAAGTCTCTCCTGAGATCGCTGAGCATCTTGCCGACATCATCGTTTTTATATTGAGCCATCTGCTGCTTCATCCTCTTCACGGATAAGTAATTCTCCCTCGCAGCGACCCTGATGGCCTCTTCTTCATTGGTCCAGTTCTGCAAATAGGTTTCGATTCCCCGTGCTGCCCTGTTGGGGCTAGCATTGGCGTGGATCGAAACAAAGAGATCAGCATTAGCCTGTAATGCCGTCAGTGTCCGCTCCGGCAGAGGGATAAAGACATCCTTCTCCCTCGTGAGGATGACCTCGATACCCGGTTCCGTTGAAAGGATCTCTTTGACCCTCAAGGCGATATCTAATACAACGTCCTTTTCTTGTAGTCCCCCTGGACCAACTGCGCCCGAGTCATGGCCTCCATGACCAGGATCAAGGACAAGGATTTTTCGGGACGTGACTACTTGCTTCTCTTGCTTCTGTTTCTTCGCATTGACATCAATGACAAGTTTTGTTGGGTCATCAAGGATATAGGCACTGAAGTCTTCCATGGTCTCGAGATCCAAGACAATTCGCACCGTTTGCGGATCGAATTGCCCTGCCCTGACGAGCTTCAATATGCCGTCACCTACAGACAACTTTGTCTTTATCTCCTTTGTGATCTTTGTATTCTTAAGGTCAAAATAGAGCCTGTCAGGATTTGAGAGACGTTTGTTGGTAAATTGCACTGGACGGGATAACTCCACGACCACCCGTGTGTATCCCTGAGACGACCAGTATTGGATATTTTTCACCTCAGCCTTATCCGTTGCCTCGGAAAGATGTACAACGGGGCTAATTGGCACCCAAAGAAGAACAAGAGCGATGAATATTAGACTACACTTTTTCACTCTGCTCATACTGTTTGCACAGAAGAAATCTCCGGAACTTCCTTTTTGATATTTGATTCAACCCAATTTTTCATGGTGAGATAGGACATCGGACACGTGCTACACGTACCCTTCAGTCGCACATAAACAACATTATCCCTGATGTCCACAAGCTCAATATCTCCGCCCTCCGACTTCAGCCCTTGCCGTATTTTTTCAAGAACTTCTTCAAGCTTCTCTCTTAACATCCCGTCTCCTCTTGTATAATCATAATGAAAATGTCTGTGATTATGCAAGCGTGGGCTCAAGTTCCATACCGACATCGAGGGCTACGCTTTCAGAGCCTACGATAGCGAGCTCCGAAAACACGTCACAGCAAACATGCGTGCTATCTCGTTTATTTCCCGAACGGGCAGTGGGGAAACACGCACTCCCTGCAATCAGGCAGAGTCCTCCGTGACCAAGTTCGGCAAGTTCTCTCCGGCCTATCGTTCTCCTGCAAGCACTCTGGGAAGTATTAAATCAAAGACCGTTGTCTTGCGATATATGCCACAGGCCGGCATACCAAGAATCGGAATGACAACAGAGGGCAAGACGCAAAGGGAGCTCTCCTTCCTTTCTTGAGCAATTACCCGTACCCGCTGATCCTTTCTATATATCGGATGTTCCCCTAACCAACAGTCCACCGTAGATAACCTATTGGATATCAAGCATTTTTGCGACGTTCTTGTAATTTCTTTTTAGTGGTCACATGTATCCCGCTGCAAGGTAACATTTTTGGGAGACGGACATTTGCGGCATCAAGCAATTCCTTGGCGGACTGACGAGGTTCCGGAATATCA
>DMNE01000491.1:6276-30784 GCA_003453735.1 Nitrospiraceae bacterium
CGTGTTGCCAGACGAACATGGATAGGGCGCAGTTCCAACTCCACGGTCTTGCTCGTACGGAAGGCGGATTCTACCAAGGCAAGATCTTTATACGATCATGGATCGTCTCTTTCGTAGCAACTTCCTCTGAAAGGTCCGTCTTCAACACATAGCAAAAACGCCAAGTCCTTGAAATATAACAATTCATCAATTTCTTAAGGGGTAACTTCCGATATATCCTATCAAGAACATTGACCCCGGAACTGCTGCTGAACCATAAGTTATATGCGTCGCGCCGAGCCGTCGTATAGCAAACCTCGTGACGTCATCAGGATCAACGGACATGCCCCCCGTTGTGATGAGCAGGTTGATCCTGCCTCGATTAATTCATTCAGCCTCGCTTCGATGAAACGCTCATCATCCGGGGCATAGTATATTCCTACAATCTCGCCGTTGTACTCCTCTATCTTTTTCGTGATGATCGGCGCAAAGGCATCCTTAATCCATCCCTGATAAATCTCGTTGCCCGTAATAACAATGCCTACCTTTGGTTTTCTCATTTCCTTCACTTCAATGACTCCAGCGGCTTCTCTTGCTATGTTCACCGCTGTTTCGATAGTCTCCCGCTTAACCACTAGTGGGATGGCCCTTGTGCCGGCAACTACCTGACCCTTTCTCACGACGGTATTACTATGGACAGTTGCACAGATAACGTCATCGAGCATGTTGAATCGTGAAAGAACATCCCTGTTGATTCTCAAAAGGCCAGCCCTGTCTGCAACGATAGTTATCTTGCCCTCTTTCGCCTCTCCCCCTACTACAACGCCCTCTCCCATAAGAGCCGAGGCTAATGCATATGACGCAGCGTCCTCATGCATCTCGCCATCATCGATGCTCAAAACAAAAAGGTGTTCTTTGCCGAGTCTCCGAAGATGGCATATGTCCTCCCGTCTGACGATATGTCCCTTCTTAAAGGCCCTGCCCTTAAATTCATCCTGTCTGATTTCCGTGACATCATGCGCCAATACCATGCCCACTGCATCGGTAATGCGGACTGTTCTAAGGCCTGTTCTGTCGCCTACCGCTTCACTCTGTCTTTCACACATAGAACATCCTTTATTCCTCTGCTCCGGAAAAGTTTTTTGAACTTTTCATCAACGATCTCACGAATGCCTTTCTCTATCAACTCATACTTTCTTAGTCTGTTCTTTTTTGTCATACAATGTGCCAGCTGTCAAGCGATATAGGGATGCCTCAACCAAGCAATTCTTCATGATGGCTCTTGTCCATAAATCATTGACAGTCAGCATTTTTTCTGGTATTTTCATATGAATGAAACGATATCTCGTCTTCTTCCTTTTGGCTAATTGTGTCTTCACGAGTTATGCCTATGGTTTTACTAGTTTTACTTTCGAAGGTCTCCAACCTCTCGCACCTTACGGCGTGTTTTCAACATTCAGCACCGAGACGCTAGAAAGGGGGAAATCCGCCGTTGCCCTAGGAGCTGACAGATCTTGGCAACCTGATTATTACCGTTTCATCGGACAATACGGGCTTGGTATTTCAAATTCAACCGAGATTGACATAACAATTCCGTATGTTTTGGCATATCAAGAATCCGTCGATGGCCTTGAGGATGTTGAACTCGTCGTCAAGCATAGGTTTTTCAATGAAGGTAAATACGGCCCTTCCTTTGCCTTTATTGTGAGCGGCACTATTCCCAGCGGCAGGCAAGAATTTACTACTGAAGGAAGCATCGGGGGAGGCCTCGTCGCCAGTAAAAAAGTCGGTCCTTTTTATGGTCATGCGAATATTCTCTTCTCACGGCCGGGAACGAGGCAGTACAAAGATGATCTCACCTTCGCCGCTGGTCTCGATTTCTCAGCAGCACACAACTTCAAACTACTGGCGGAGATTTATGGGAAAAGGAGTTATGAAGGAGACTTCGACAAAGTCGAAGCTCGATTCGGTTATAGAATCGTAACCGCAGATAATGTATTTACAACTATTGGTGCGGGTTTCGACCTTAAAAANNGGTGCAGAAAATAAATGAAGAGGACTAATGTTTGACTTAGGGATTCGGGAACTCATCGTTAGTTTCATCGTAGCGTTTGTCGTCTTCGGGTCGAAGCGTCTCTCCGAGCCTGGGAGAACGGTCGGCATAGGTCTTGCAGAACTTAAAAGAACTCCGCAGGACGTTAAGGTCCAGTTCAATCTTGCCGGACAGTGGCAAGCTGGTTGATAACGGAGCATAGTGATATGCAGAAGTTAAGAGAGTGCAGGTTAACCAACGCATCATGCGCTATTCTGCACATGCCATGCAACTGCGCCCTGTTACTGAACAGTCCCGACGGGATGGACGGTGTGGCAGGCTCAACGACCTTTCTGCGCAACCCCACTGCCGCTCTCACCGGTGTAAGCCGGGAAAGAGATCTTCGGTTAATCTTTGTTATTAGCCAGCAAAGTGCCTCGTCCCCTGCCATCCCGCTAAAGCACGGCAGATACTGAGCGGGGAGAGAGGCACGGTGATCAAAAGAATGTCTTTTACGATCCGACTCTGCATGACGGTACAGGTAACCGGAAACAAGAGATACCGCCGAAACGACTGAGTCACAGACGGTTACCAAAAGAGAACGGGAGGGAAATACCTCGGAATGACAGATTTTAGGATGCCGCTAACAGAGCATCTCTCAGAACTCCGAAGAAGGATCATTGTTTCTCTTGCAAGTGTCCTGATCTGTTTTTTGTTCACCTTCACTTACTCCGAAGATCTATTCAGACTCCTCACGTTCCCCATGAAATTTGAGATTGGAATTCACATGAGCTATCCCTATGTCACTCTTGTTCCGACGAAAATCGAAAACGCCTCCCTTATCTTCACTGCACCTGCTGAGGCATTCTGGATGCATCTGAAGATGGCTTTCATAGCGGGGCTTATCCTTTCACTGCCCGTTATATTTCACCAGCTCTGGAAATTTATCTCGCCGGGGTTACTCTTAAAAGAGAAAAAATATGTTGCACCCTTTGTCATAATGGCTACCATCCTCTTTTTTATCGGTGCATCCTTCTGTTTCCTTTTCGTTCTTCCCTTCGCCATGAGCTTCCTGCTGACGTACAAAACGGAAAACATGACCCCCATGCTTTCAGTCGGGAGCTATGTTGATTTTTGCCTTAAGTTCATCCTCTCCTTTGGCGCTATTTTTGAATTGCCCATCGCCATCGTTGTCTTAACCCGTATGGGCATTGTCACACCCAAGACCCTCGCAAAGAACAGAAAGTATGCGATATTGCTTGCCTTCATCCTCGCAGCGATACTCACCCCCACGCCCGACGCCTTCAACCAAACGCTCATGGCCGTCCCGATAATCTTCCTTTACGAGGCGGGCATACTCGTGGCACGACTCTTCATAAGGAAAAGGCCGGAAGTTGGCTAACATCCGGGGCAAGAGTTTCAGGGCTGTCGCACGGGACATATCCGATGGATACGTAACGGTCAATCCTCTTTTCCTGAAACCCTATGATGACGAGACACTGAAGCTACTTTATCAAGAAGTGATGAAGACACAAGGAGAAATACGCGGAGAAAAATTTCCCCACGGTAATGTTGAGGAGATACGCTATAGAAATCTGCGCCTTCAGAGGCTGCATAGCGCAGCAATGATTATGAAGACTTTTGCCCGCGACAGGAGAATCGCGCTCATTTGACACTGATAAGAATCTGTGTTATTTTCTTTCATGGGTACCCCTGATGAGATAAAGCTCACGAAGGATATTATTCAGGCATTGCTAAAGGCAAAAAAGGCTGTCAGAATGTACCCTGAAAATAATCCTATCTATGCAAAAACCGTGGACGATGTTTTTGCAAAATTCCTCGATTTTTTTACTTTTCGCAGTGATCTCGCTCTGAGAATAAAGCAGAATGAGATTGTCTTCGATTCTGAACAGATCTATTACAATACCGAAAAGGAGGACAATCTCGCTCTCTTCTTCTTCAAGGATGGGCTGAGAGAACTGATTTTCGTTAAGGATCTGACGAAACGCGAGTTGGCTGAGTTTCTCAAGATTATGGCGTCGGATTTTGACAGGGACGCGGTCGAAGATGACCTCGTAACCCTCCTCTGGGAAAAAGACTTTCGGGCTATTAAATATGTCGTCGACGAAGCCTCTCTTCTGGAAGATGAAACCTATGAATCGCACGCGATATCAGAACTAAAAAGCAGGGCTCTGGAGACCGATGGGCTTCTGAAGGCTTACGCGGACGCGTTCACAGCGGAGGATGTTAAGGAGATAGCAATTATCAACCTGACCGACAAGGATCTTCAGGAGTTAGTGAGAACGATAGAGAAAGATCTGGAAGAAAAGACAGGAAAGCTTTCGGAAATATTGTTTGAGATGCTCTTGCACGCCGAGAGTGCCATCGAATATAACGATATCTATCAATTTNNTTTCTCGCGGATGTTATCTTTTATTGCCTCAGGCACGGTGATCTAAAAGCCATTATCGAAATAATGACCAAGGCAGACGAACTCATAAAAAGCCCCTCGAGTTCGGAGAACTCCAGGCATCAGATGAAAATCCTCATGAAAACGATCAGCTCCTATGACTCTATCAAGCATCTCGGTGAAATCCTCGAAGCTGTGGAAACGATCGATGATACGCTTATCGGTGATTACGTTCTGTTTCTCGACACGGAAGCCATACCTCCGCTCATATCGATACTGGGAGAACTAAAGAGTATCCATGGAAGAAAGCAGGTCATTAACATACTTATAAACCTGGGGAAAAAGGACCTCCAGGCGGTGGCGAAAGGTCTTCATGACTCTCGGTGGTATGTCGTGAGGAACATCATTTACGTCCTCCGCTATATCGGAGATAAAAAGGCGGTGGAGCATATCCTGAACACTGCGCGACATTCCGATGCACGGGTCAGGAAGGAATCAATCAAGGCCCTTGGAGAGTTGAAGAGTCCCCTGGCGTTACAGACACTCAGGGACGGCCTCGATGACGTTGACCCTTCCATAAGAAGAGCGTCTGCAAAAGCTATCAGCGGCATCGGCTCAGAAACAGCGAAACAGCTACTCATAAAAAAGGTCTCTGAAAAAGAGTTCAGAAAGCGGGATTTCGAAGAGAAGAAGGATTTTTTTGAGGCATTATGCCGCTGGAATGATGCCGACATGTCTGAGTTTATGCTGAAAACAATCAGGAAAAAGTCTCTTTTCAAGAAGGCCAGTATAGACGAGAACAGAGCATGTGCCGCATACTGTCTCGGCATAATGGAACGTAAGGAAGCCCTCACAGCACTTTCAAAACTCGAAGATTCGAAAAATAGGCTTTTGCGGGAATATGTCAACGCCGCCCGCAAAAGGATAGAGCATGCCAGATAAAGAAACCGTAGAAAAGATAAAAAATGCACGTGACATCATAAACCAGTTTGCCGTGATTATCAGGAACGCCCATATCCATGATCCCAACAATGTAGCAGTGCTGACCGCCATTGACCGGTTGATCGCCACGGTAAACCCCTCCCTCGATTCTGCCACCAGCCTCCACCTTGAGCTCATCGGTGAGTTCTTCTATCTCAATGAGGCGAGAATACGGTACCCCATGGAATATCTCCTGAACTTTGATTTCCTCGTCAGGGAGTTCAAGAGACGCGGACTCGGCAGCATAACCATCAATAGCCGAATAACCTCAGAAGATATCCAGAGATTCGTCAAGGCCTTTATCAATTCCTCGTTTTCGAACGAACCTTTTCAAGCCTTTCAAACTTTTTCCAAAGGGATAGCGGACGTCCATTCACTTGCAGTCGGTCCTCTCAAAAGGGTCAAAGAAGAAGGAGAGGTCGACGTCAGGCGTCTGGTGAAGAAGACCTATTTCAATGCCGTTTCGTACACAAAAGGGGTCATCACCAAAATACAGAGCGGTGAGAAGTTCAACATTAAAAAGGCCAAACGAGTTGTCGAATCCATGGTTGACATGATCTTGGAAGAAGAGGAGCTGCTTATCGGAATGACCGCCATAAAAGATTATGATGAATATACCTACCACCATTCCGTAAATGTCAGCATTCTCTCGGTTGCCCTCGGCCAAAGGCTTGGCCTGAATAAAAAGGTTCTTACGGAAATCGGCCTTGTCGCGCTCTTCCATGATATCGGGAAAATAGAGGTTCCGGCTGAAATACTCAATAAGCCGACAAATTTTAGCGAAGACGAATGGCGGATAATGAGGAGACACCCTTTCTGGGGTGTACGGGCAATCCTGAAACTGAAAGGACTCGATGCGACATCGATCAGAAGCGCCATTGTCGCCTTTGAGCACCACCTGTACTGGGATAGGTCAACGGGAGGGTATCCGAAGCTATCGAAGCCCCTTGTACTGGATTTCCATTCAAAAATTGTCAGTCTTGCAGATCAGTACGACGCGATGACATCAGCCAGGGTTTATTCAAGAGTACCCTTAGCACCGGACAAAGCCCTCAGTATTATGATGGAACGAGCGGGAACTCAGCTCGACCCTCTTCTCTTTAAATTCTTCATAAACATGATCGGCGTATTTCCCATTGGTACCCTGGTCCTCCTAGACACGAAGGAGCTTGGGCTTGTCTATGGAGGTAACACAATGTTTCCCGAAAGACCGAGGGTACTTGTTATCACAGACGACAAAGGCAACAGGATCGAGAGCCAGCTCGTTGACCTCACCGAGCGGAACGCCCATGGCGCATATATACGAAGCGTTGTTAAAACGATGGATCCAAATAAGTATCGGATCAATCTCGCTGAATATCTCCTGTGACGCTTTCGTGCGCTCTCCGCATCGATAGTGATAAATATCAGGGATTCATCCCATAGGCATAACACCGGCAGATGTCCTTACCATGGCTGTTTCCGATGAGTTCTGCCCTGAATCTGCAGCCTCCTCTGCAGACGTCTTTGACAGAACAATCACAGGCGAGTTCCTCAATGCGCTGAGGCACGATTCTTCTCCAACAGACATGGAGACCTTCATCTGCTGTTCCCACTGGGCGACCCGAATAAAAAGAACATCGAGCGACCTTTCCGTCGGCCATGACAGATACAAGATGCAGTCCGCAGGCGAACCCTTGGCCACCGCCGTGAAGTCCCTCGCCGAACCCGTACCCGAGGTACCTCCCCGCGATCTCCGGTCTCACCTGGAACAAGGCATTATTCTTGAGGTTCCCTTCCACGCAAGGGACATCAACAGACCAGTCCTTGATTCCCATTTCCTTAAACAAATATTCCATCGCGTCAAAGTCTTGCAGGTTTTTCGAATGCACCATCGTCGATACGGAGACATCCATACCCATACCACGGGCCGTCTCGATAGCATTCATCGCTCTCCTGAATGTTCCCCCTCCCCTCAGGGCATCATGTCCTGGTTCGAGTCCATCAATACTTATTTGGATTTCATCGACATGGAGGTTCCTTACAACTTTCTCGCTTAACAAGGTGCCATTGGTAAAGAGGACCTTCCGAAAAGCGTAATCCGAAAGGGCATCATTGATCCCCTTAAAATCGCGGTGAAGGAGGGGCTCCCCACCGGTGACCAGAAGCCTTAGTCCTTGCATCTCCTCAAATTCCTCCAATAGGTCTACTACCTTCTTTAATGGAAGTTCAACATCCTCCGAAGGGCCCATGTAACAATGTTTACACCAGAGGTTACATTGTCTGGTTATCTGCAGTTCTAAGTACCTCAGCGATGGATGTGTTGTTTTTTGGAGAGGCGGATGTTTCACGGTCAGTCTCTCGGCAGAGAGGATACCCTCTTTCGTAACATAGTCGAGAAAGTCACGGTCGCACTGACCACTCTCACAACCCTTCTCATCAGCGCATCTCCTCAGAAAATCGAATGCAGCCTCATCGAGTTCGTAGAGTTCGTCCTTCGCAATGTTGTATACAGCGGGAAACTCAAGCCATTTCAAGGGGAATCGATGGGACAGAAAGTACACCATCGTTTAGTATATCCGAAAGCGGCATCGAAAGGCCTTGAAAAGTCCTTTTCCCTCTCTTCTTTTATGGTAAAATCGTTCATGGATTTGATTGATGTCGTCTTTCCCCTCGCTCTCGGTCCGCTGACCTACCGCTGGTCTTTAGATCCGAGCCGAATCTGTCCCGGGACCCTTGTTAGGGCAGAGGTAAAAAAAAGTGTCCGCTACGGCGTGGTCATCGGAAAAGCCGCCTATCCACCGAGCGGATCGATAAAGGAAATTCATGACATTGTTTTTGACAAGCCCATCATCAGCGGGTCCCTGGTGAAACTCCTAAAATGGATGGCTGCATATTATCTTGTTCCTGAGGGCGTTGTTTTGAAAAGCATGGCCATCATGGAGTACTGCGAAACAACAGCTACTCGACCATATAAACAAACGCGAGCATCCCAATTCCCTGCCATGGACATGAAACTACCGCCCAGTGCATCAAGCATCGTATCCCCGATTCGTGATTCTCTCGCCAGAGATGAATACAAAACAATTTTGATCCATACGCCCACTTCCCTGCACGAGATTTCATATCTGCTGGAAATCGTAAGGGAAACCAGGAATGTCATTATACTTGTTCCGGAAATTACAGAGATTGCTCGTTTGTTCCCTCTCCTTAAAAAACGTTTTGGTCAGCGCGTATGCATCTTACACGGAAACCTCTCGAAGGGGCAGCGCAAAGCCTCAATTCAACGCATTCTTTCCAGTGAATCGGATATCGTTCTCGGAACGAGGCTTGCCGTATTTGCCCCCCTGCAATCGGTATCTCTCATCTCAGTGCTCCACGAGCACAGCGATGCGTATAAAAACCTTGAAGGGGTTCGTTACCATGCACGGGATATTGCTGTAATGCGGGGATACCTTGAAAAATCTCTTGTAGTCCTTTCCTCTGCAACACCTTCCCTGGAGTCATTCTATAACACAGTGAAGGGCAAGTATACCTTGATGCGTTCGACCGAAGAGATCCGCAGACCAAGGGTAGAAATCATCAATATGAAAACCGCAAAAAAGGTAACCCCCTATCTTTCCAAGAGAACGGTTCAGGCTGCAGCGGCATGCATCAGAGACAAGAGAAACGCTCTTTTTTTTGTTAACAGAAAAGGGTACTCTATGATACAGTGCGCTGACTGCAATACTATTCAGAGCTGCCATGAGTGCAAGATACCTCTCGTTTACTACAAGGAGAAAAAAGTTCTCAAGTGTCATTATTGTAACTATACGAAACCGGCAACTGATAAATGTCGCACGTGCCAAGGATCGCGGCTTGAAATGGTGGGAGCCGGCACACAGCGGATCAAAACCGATCTCAAGAGATACCTAGACATCGAACCGCTCAGGCTTGATAAAGACACCATCAGGGAAGGACGCGTAAAGCCGCGTGGCACTGGGCTCAGCGAAGGAGAAGAAATCATTGTCGGCACAAAGGCTGTAATGGGAACGCTTCGTCAGAGAGACTCTTATAGACTCTGTGTCCTCCTGCATCCAGACATGACTCTCCACCTCCCCGACTTTAGATCCTCAGAACTTCTTTTTCAAGAGATCTTCGCCTTATCCGAGTGCCTCACTCCGGATGGACTAATGATCGTCCAGACAAGGATGCCTGAACATCCAGTGTTCAGCTACATAAAAAAATTCAACGTTAGTGGCCTTATGAGGGAAGAACTTCCATCAAGAAAATCTCTCTCCTACCCGCCCTTTTCTCGCATNNAGGATTGAGATCATCGGTCCCCTGGACGTTTCGCAAAAAGTAACCCGCGCCTGGAAGGTTATTTTGAAGTCCTCAGCAAAGGAACAGCTCCGTCTATATGCGGGGGCGATACTCGATCGCTTGAAGGATCAGAAAGGGCTACGGGTGATAGTGGATGTTGACCCTATATCAATTTAGGATATTTCTTAGTTTTTAGGATGTCTCGAGCGCGGGAGATATCGCCCATGATCGCTTCCTTCAGAGTCGAAATATCGGGGAAGGTCTCCTCATCCCTTATACGGTCAATGAAATACACCCTAATATCCTCAGAACGAATATCCTCAGAAAAATCGAAGATGTGGATTTCATAACTTATCTGGGCATTGCCGAATGTGGGGTTTCTCCCAATATTTGCAGCCCCGTCCAGTATTCTCCCTTTATAGCCGACCTTCACCGCATACACACCCTCTTTGGGAATGAGTTCATTTTTCGTTGCTATATTGGCTGTGGGCACGTTCAGAAGACTGCCTCCCCTGCCAGCACCTTTAATCACGTGTCCTTCAATCATGTATGGCCTGCCGAGGAGCCGAGAAGCCTCGCATACCCGTCCCTTGTTCAGGAGGCTCCTTATTCTACTGCTGCTTACAATATGCCCGAACGATCGGGCGTATCTGACCACCTTGACCACAAATCCATATTTTTTCCCTCTCCTCCTGAGGAGGTCTGTTGACCCTTCCTTTCCTTTTCCAAAGGCATAGTTGTGGCCGACGATGACCTCTCTGGCCGCGATCTTATCCCTGATAACATCTCTTATGAAATCATCCGGAGCCGTGCTTGCAAACTCCTTCGTAAAGTTTATGCAGAGGACTATATCGATCCCAAAAAAGTCCAGAAGCCGCGCTTTTGCGTCAAAGGTTGTCAACATCCTCGAGCCTCTCTCCGGAGCGAGTACGTGCGCGGGATGAGGGTCAAAGGTTATCGCCATGGCCGTGCCGTTAAGCGCCCGTGCCCTCTCAACCACATTCCTGAATATTTTCTGGTGTCCTCTGTGCACTCCGTCAAAATTACCTATAGTGAGGACAACATCTCTATATTTTTTCTTCAGTGATTCAAGTCCCCGTATGACGACCATCACTCGTCTCTCAGCAGTTTCGAATGATCGCGGGGATTCTCGCAGGAAGTCTCCGGCTCCTCAAGAAGCATTGCGTAAATGTGTATTACCTGGGTCCGGGTGTCATCGAGAGAACAACTGTTGTCTATCGTAAAGTCTGACATGCGCATCTTCTCCTGAATGGGCATCTGGGCATTCAGCCGCTTCAGCGCATCTTGCCTCCCAATACCCTTCTTTTCAAGACGTTTCAGGGCAATCTCGTCGCCAGTAAAAACGGTTATAGCCCGATGAAACATGCCTGCATATCCCTTCTCAAACAGAAGAGGTATCTCAATCACCACAACCCCGGCATCTCTGCGTTCCTCCTCGAGCCCGTGTAAGAAATCTCTTATCTTTTCGAAAACGAGAGGGTGCAGGACGCTCTCCACGGCATCCCTGAGTTTTTTGCTCTGAAAAATAGCGTCGGCAACCTTTGCCTTGTCAAGTCTCCCTTCAGGCGAAAAAACATCGTCTCCAAGTATCTCTCTGAGCTTCCTCAGGACAGTCTCGTCATTGAGAAGGGTATCAACGATCCTATCACTCTCTATAGTGACTGCCCCGACTTCCCTGAACATCGCGAGGATCGTGCTTTTCCCCATTCCATAATTTCCTGTGAGACCTACTACTAACACGGGATATTATACCTCATTTGCGGTTTTCCCCTGCGTCATAGGCTATCTGGGGAAGTGCATCGATCCCGAAAAAAAGTAGAGCCAAACAGGGAACAGAAGCCCTAGCTGACGGCTCAACCAGTTGTAAATCCTTTTAGCTGAGGGTGTGTCATCATCGGCTCTCTCAATGTGCTCATGCCGCGATCTCCTTTGAAGCAAAGATGCGCAGACGCATGCACACGGCACAATGAAAGAAGCTTGTAAAAATACATTAATTGTTCGGCAAGAGAGCAAACGGGCTAACCGCTCTAACACGGCGAAACTCTAACTTTCCTCCACGGAGAATTGCAGGCCCTGAGAAAAACCGCGAGCGCCCAACTCCACCCCGGCGCACTGCCCAGATGGGCACAGCGCATCTCTGAGTGCTAAAAAAGTCTCTTGCATCGTCAGTCAGGATTGAACCGTTGCCGTTTTTTCCTCCGGTCGTTGCTCGATGAGTCTCACATCACACCTTTCTTCCGCCGCCTTTATGTCTCCCCAGAAGAACTGTTGAGATAAGGCAGACGGAATTGGCCTTGCCGCCTGCCTACTTATCGTTCGCAATCTTCCGAAAAAAGGGATCAGGCTTGAAAATCACTCATGTCTCTTTCGAAAAACTCGCACCGTGTTGTCGGGGAAAGAAACAATTCCCGCCGACTGCATATCCCTGCCTCGGCTCTCACAGAGGCCTAGGCGGAGCTCAGCACGTTCAATCCCGGCAGGACCCTTTCGAGCCATGCAGGGTCATTGTTGAAAAACCTGCATTCTCGACAGGTAGTATTCGTTACAGCCATAGAGCTCCTCCCGATTATTTGGTTACGTTCGTCCAGTAACTTCCCAGAATGAATACTGAAAGAATAAAGCCTATGGCGACATTAACGACGACTCCGATACTGAATGCACCGAAAGGCTTTTTCCCTGCAGCAGCCAATTCCTTGAACCTTGTGGTGAGTCCGATGCTCAAGAAGCAGAAGATAAAAGTCCATAACCTCAGGTTCGCAATCGGACCTACGAGATTTGGTTTTACGATCTTACCGTAATCAGCAAGGGAGTAACCACTTGTAATCGCTGTGATAATAAGCGAGGCGACAAAAAAACCGAGTACGAATTTCGGGAACCTCCACCATATCTCTGATGCCTTGGGTTTCGTACCGCACTCCTCTTTTTCCCATTTCAGGCAGGCGATCATGGCAAANNCCTCTTTTTCCCATTTCAGGCATGCCACGAGGGCAAAAATGAAAGACCATATTCCTATCCATATGTCCCTTCCGATCACTTTCATAAGGGTAAATCCTTTAATGGCGGCTTCTTCGTTGCCTACCATTCGGCCATATGTGCTTGCAGCAGCAAATCCAGCGGCATCGGCAAATTCCGACGTCCCGATCCATGCGCCAGCAACGCCCGGATTCAGGTGCAACCCGCGCGAGACAAAAGGCATGATGAGGATCATCACGATCGCCCACACGATTACGAGCGTTATCGCAACAGATACATGCTCCTTCTTCGCCTTTACCGCCCCGCCTACCGCTATTGCAGCAGAAACGCCGCAGATGGCACCACCGACCCCAAGAACCGCCGCCAGACGTTTATCCAGACCGAAGAGCTTTACTGCAGCGAAGTAAATCACCACACATGTGGTAAGAGAGATAATGGTGGCCTGCACGACTGCGACCGGGCCAGCCCAGATAATGAGAGTGAAGGGAAGAGTCGCACCGAGCAACACGATTCCAGTTTTAATATAGTATTCGACCCTGAATCCCGAATCCAACCATTTCGGCAGTTTTACGAAATTCGCTATGATGAGCCCGAGTATCAAGGCGACTAGCGGGGGTTCGAATCCATAGTAACTGATTGGTCTATATTGTCCTATTATGAAAGTAACTATCGAAAGAACATAGAGAAATATAAAAGACGGTATATACTCAGATTGCTTCATGCCCATAGCGGCAGTCGATACGGAAAATATTATGAGCCATATGGCAAACTGCAGTATATACCATCCGATCTTTACGCCAAAGTGGTCTGCGAGCTGCGGCAAGGTGGACCATTGCGGAGGAACGACCCCAAGAGACTTGATAAAAGTCGNNCATCTTTCAGATAAAGTTCTTTCCAACCCATAGGAGCGGATTTTTGGGGCGCCTTGTCAGCGCATGCTTTGGTTTCGCAGGAATCCGTTGCAGACTTTCTTCTTTCCTCTGACATGTAACTCCCTCCTTCTTTTTTGCGAGGATGTTCAGGACGTCCCGCGACACCCTCCTTGTTAGTCTTGTTCCACTTTCTTACCCACCTTACCGAACTCTTTGATAAAAGATACAAAGTCGAAGTAACTGACATGATCTGCTGTCTTTATAACGCTCACGTGCTCATTATAGTTATTTTCTGAGAAAAGAACAACCTTCAACTCGCTGTACCCTTGCGTTTATCCTTGAATTATCATCACAGTCCTTGTAACGGTGTACCCGGAAAGTTGACTACCCCTCAGGGATGCTCCACGAGTCTCTCGAGGATATGCCTCTTGGAAATATAAGTTGCCTGACTTTAAAAAGGAACCACATCATGTTGTATGCTCCTAAGCGCTCATCCGAGCCGGAAGCTGTCCGATTTCGTTAATAACCTTAAAACCGCTTTTTCACCAAGAATGCGACAGCTCTATAAGAGCGACATGTGGACACTCTATGGGAAATCGGCCTTCTAGCATAGATCCTACTGCATCATCGCTGCCGGGGTGCGTGCGCCCCACTCCCTCCGGAAATGTTATAGAGAACTGCAGGGCACCGAGAAACCGTCAGGGACCTTACTTGACCTGGACAGACTGCCCAAGATGGACGGTGCAGCTCCTCGGATTGTTCAACAGAAGCTCTGATTATTCATCATTTCCGGAAATGATAGGAAATAACAGGAAAAATATATCCTGAGGGAAAATTATTCCTGTTTTCTCTGAAAAAGTTGCGAGGCAAGAACGGCCTGGTATATACGATGATGTTCCGTATCTCTCTTGGCATAACCCTTGCTTTGGTTGTCTCCGTGAATGTAGTTACGACCAACATACGCTAAGGAGAAATTATATGAATCCGATATTAGGTATTGCCTTGGTTATCGGGGTGTTTTCTTTTCTAATCACTACCTTCCGGGATATCGGAATAACGATGCTTTTCAATCCCGACGCCTTATTCGTTGTTGTCGGTGGAACTACGATCGCGCTTTTTGTGAGTTTCCCTTTCCCAAGGATAAGGAACACGGTACTGGATGTTATAGAGACATTTAAAGACCACGGCGACCGGGCAACGCTCACCCAGGATATTCTTCAAATAGCGCGGGCATACAGAAGGGCAGACATTCGGGGTCTCGAAAGTAGGATAAAGGGAATGCGGGCTCCTCTCCTCAGACTGGGCACTAACCTCCTGATAAGCCATTACACAAGTGAAGACATGAAGAACATCATGAAAAGGGAAGTGGCCCTCAGAATGGTGAACTATAATTTTAGTCAGAACATGTTGAAGACTATTGCCAGGCTAACACCATCCTTTGGCCTTGCCGGCACCGTTATCAGCCTTATCAGGATGTTCAAACATCTTCAGTCTGTCGATGCTATAGCGCCTCTGATGGCTGTCGCTCTGATGTCCACCTTTTATGGAGTGATACTGTCCAACCTCATTATGCTGCCTTTGGCAGCAAAGCTCAAAGATAAGGCGATCGTTTCCGAGGCTCTTATGCATATAACCATTGAGGGGATGGTGGCCATCAACAACATGGACAACCCCTTACGAATTGAAGAAATGATAACAGGTTATCAGGAACAGAGCGATACTGGTTTATCCGGACGAGTTCCGGTGAGCATGTCGAGCAGCGCCAGCGGAGTCTAGAAGGAATTCGTCCTTGGCGAAAATTGAAACAGAAAAAAGGGCGCCCTTCCCCTTAGGGCCAGGAGATCCGATGCCTTCATATGTGAGACTCGTGGAACAATCGAAATCATCTGTTGACAGCGACAGCAACTGGCTCATCACCCTGAGTGACGTCGTCTCTCTCTTGCTCGTCTTTTTTATCATGTTTTTTGTGATGACGAAGGGTACCGGAAAAGACAAAAAAGCGCAAGAACATGAGACCATGAACGTAGTATTACCTAGTATCGCTTTAATGCCGGCCGCAGGGGTCGCTGAAGAGAAGATCAAACGTGAAATGGACTCGCTGATAAAGGAACTAGATATGGACAAAAATGTTTCAGTGCAGACAGTTAAGAAAGGAATTATCGTCACCCTCAAAGAGCAGGTTACTTTCAGGCCCGGACAGGCTGAAATACTGAAGGACTCAGGACCGATACTCGAAAACATCGCGAATATCATTCGGAGATATCCTTCTTACGCGGTCGAGATCGATGGCCATACTGATAATGTGCCTATCAACACCAGGCTTTATCCATCGAACTGGGAACTCTCTGTTGCTAGGGCTACGAGCGTACTCAAATACTTTATCACTACCTATAATATTGACCCTTCGCGGTTTAGTATAAAAGACAACGCCGACCAGAGACCGATCGTCCCCAACGACACACCGGAGCAGCGGGCCGAGAACAGAAGGGTAGAAATAAGACTCAACGAGACGGAAACGCCGCAATAGTTCACGCGATAACGCGTTGGGCGGTGCCAATTAGACGCGATATCATCCATCCGAGGGGCTATCTGAAAAAAACAGTGTCTTCTTTCTCAAAGATCTCTGAAATAGAGACTGGAAGTCCCCAGGCGAGTGCCTAATTCTGCCTCTTCCTTAATTTATCCGATCCGTAATACCTTTGCCCCGCGGATCTTCCTTTCTTTCAGCTCCCTCAATGCCTTATTTGCCTCCTCAAGTCCGTATTCCTCCACTTCCGGCCTGATCGGAATCTCTGCGGCTAACTGCAAGAACTCCTCAACATCCCTCCTGGTAACATTCGCAACGCTCTTTATCTCCTTCTCCATCCAGATTTGACGGGAGTAATCAAGCCCTGACAGTGCGCCTTTATCCTTTTCCTCTTTCCTGATGGCATTAATAACAAGTCTTCCGCCTTTTTCGAGATTTTTTAACGCCTCCACTATCGGTGTCCACGCAGGAGTTGTGTCAATTGCAGCATCGAGTTTTTCCGGAGATTCCTCTCCGATATCGCCGGCCCAAAAAGCACCAAGCTCCCTTGCAAAATCCCTCTCCCGCTCAGTCCTTGAAAAAACGAAGACGTTGGAGTCTGGATATTTATGCCTTACCATCTGGATAACGAGATGCGCTGATGCCCCGAACCCCACCAACCCTATGGTCTCTCTGTCCTTCATTCCCGATAGCCTCAAGGAGCGGTAACCTACCGCTCCTGCACACAGCAACGGTGCAGCTTCAGAGTCGGAAAATATCTCAGGGATCTTGTATGCAAAATTTTCGGAAACCGTAGTATATTCTGCATAACCTCCATCAGCATCCCTGCCCGTAGCCCGGAAATCATCACAGAGGTTCTCTTTCCCTTCAAGGCAGAACATACATTTCCCGCATGCGGAACTGATCCAGGCTATGCCCACTCGTTCCCCCTTCTTGAACCTGCTTGCTCCGCTGCCTGCTTTTTCGATCCTTCCGACAATCTGGTGGCCTACGATGATTGGGAATCTTGAAGGAGGCGTCCGCCCCTCTATTTCGTCCAGTTCCGTATGGCATACTCCGCATACCGATACCTTGACTAGGATCTCGCCTTTCCCTGGAACGGGAACCGGCAGGTCAAGCAGTTCGAGGGGCGAACCATTGTCCTCTATATTCCGCTGTTCTTTTAATACCATTGCCTTCATTTCTGCACCTCGTTATACTGTGATAAAGAACATTTTTCTATGACCGCCGCAGAATATTTCCGTGGAAGACAGCGAAGGTACTCCACTGAAACCGCATCGGGCTCAAAGAAATCTTTGCTGTCTCAATAATATCATTTTTGCAGATGTGACTCCAATGCCTCGGTGAACCGTATCGCGGAGACCGTGAAGGATCCGATGTTGATGTTCATTTGATAAGGTGACGACATGTATAATAAGGATTGTACGTACCGCCGCAGCTGCTTTAGGAAAATTGTGAATCACGGCACCATCATATGAATGACGATAAAGAGCGTATAGAAGAACCAGACCAGGTCGAAGTCCCTATCGACGGAGTATTGGACCTGCATACCTTCAATCCCCGCGAGGTGAAGGAACTGTTGCCTCATTATCTTACTGTCTGCCGAGAAAAAGGAATCCTTGACGTACGTGTTATCCACGGAAAGGGCAGTGGCGCTCTGCGAAACACCGTACACTCTATCCTCGAAAGGCTGCCGTCAGTCGCTTCATTCAAGCTGGCAGGAGAAGATGCAGGAGGATGGGGAGCTACGATCGTGACATTAAGGCAGCGGGAAGTATCATCAGTCAAAACTGACAATAGGCAGAGTTAAACTGTCGCCTTGTTATCCCTGAGTCTTTCAGTATTACGAGAAGGTGTCCGGAGATCCGCCATTTCCGGTTTTTTTCAAAGAAGGCTTTCAGCATNNAACGATGTTCCTCGCCGTCTTGACGTCCAAATGAGAGGGAAGCCGTCAAACTCTCATAAACTTCGTTTACCGTAATTGTCAGAAGCGAACTTTGGGCAGCTCCGGCCGAGATAACCCGGACATTTTGGCCAACCGGCCTCCAGAGCAGCGGATCAGTGGAACCATAGAGTATGACGACATTTCCATTCACTGCGGCCGCCAGGTGGGTAATGCCTGAATCATTTCCCACATAGAGACGACAGAGGCTCAAAAGGGCGGCAACAATAATAAGTTGTTCATCGAAAAAGGGGAAGACCCGCGCATGCCTTCGGGCAAACTTCTCCATCTTCTCCCTCATTGCGAGGTCTTCAGCGGGGCCCGAAAAGATTATGAAAAAGGCATCGAGGTTCTGAATTATTCTTTCGAGCAGCACAAAATAGTTTTCAAGAGGCCAGTTCTTTTTCCCGCTTCCGCTTCCCGGGTGAAGGGCGATCAAAGGTCTCCCGTCATCTTCATATCCCGCCTTCACGAGTAATTCCCTTGCCCTTTCTTTATACGCAGAAGGGATATCGAGTTTTGTCGGCAGGTCGCTCTTTTCACAGTGAACACCGAGCTGTTTCAGCCTGAAGTCAGCGATATGCATTCTCGCCTCGCTGTGAGGAACAGTGATAATCGTCTCTGTCCGGGGGATGATCGTCCTTATGCTTGTGGCCAGGACTGAGTTGTCCCTAACCGTAAAAACAAATGCTCGTTCAAACTGTGCAAGGAAGTCTGCAGTCTTTTCATCTGTTCGCTTAGTATACAGTGACGCATAAAGACAGCTGTCAGCGGAGGATACCTCATCGACAAAACCAATTTCCCTTAGTAATCCAACCACATCAGGTCTACCCGCAAAATGAGTGAAGGCAGATTCGCCCTTTATCACTCTTAAGCAGGGCAGGGAGAGGAGGAAATCGCCAAGGGCCCCATCGTGGTGGATCAATGCCTTCGGTACCGCCATATCTCTATTATAGGCTTTTTACTGGATAGGAGAGAATGTCTGAAATCCAGATAGTGAATTGAGTGCGGTGAGCATGGTGCCAAGAAGCCTTGCGATTTCTGGTAAGCCCGCCCCTCCGTATTGGCTAAAAACACGTTCGTCTTTTGCTTTCCGATAGATCTTTCTTGCTTATCTCGCATGCATATATGATAATAGCAACCAATATGGCACAACAGACAAATGAACTCGGGAATGAGTCCAGATCAATAATGGGGAGGAGTTTATGGACAGCGACAAGCAGATGCATGATCTGATCGTCGAGCAAGTGAGGAGAAAGTTTTCCGGACAGTATGGGGAAATCAGGGTCAATGCGGCAGGAAACCCTGACCTTGTTCTTGCGAACCACGGTCTCACTCTCGCTGTTGTAGAAGTGGAGACGCAAAATAGTATTACACCTGAGAAGGCACAGAGATGGAAAGAGATGGCACAGTCTGGATCAAAATTGATCCTTATTGTCCCCAAAACCGCCAAAGTGAAAACTACAGAACTCTTATGGAAATATGGAATCGCAGATAAGGTCGGCGTTGGAAGTTATGAGATCGCTATCACCATGCCGTAAGTCTAAACCGCTTTTCCTTGATCCGTTCTGAGTTTTTCTTCTCGAGACTCAGTGATTCCGACCAATCCTTGCCACTCGACAGTAGTGATCTAGTTCTGCAATTCCAGAGTGTCCTCAGAAAAATCAACGAACCTCCCCGACACCCTACAGATTTCCCTCCGAAGACGTTGAGAATTATGCAATAGCCTGACTCTTTCACAAACGGTATCCGCTCTCAATGTCAGAATTGGGTTTTTTGTTTGTTAGGCAGAGGGCAGAAAGACTATGATAAAAACGTTTTCCATTCCTCATTTTCATAGACTTGATTGGGCCGAAACTGCTTTTTGTAAGACATCCTCGGGATTTCCCCAATGTAAAATCCAAGGTAATAATATTTTTTTCTCACAAGCCTTGCGAAGGATATTTCACTCAGAATACTGTACACACCCAGCCTTCTTCCAAGATAGTCAGTGTCATAGTAAAAATAGTTCGAAGAGAGGGAATCACAGCCTTCGTCGACTATCCCGACGCCGATCAATTTGCTGCCAAAGTAATAATCCATTTCTCTGGTACCGGGGTACCCGTAATGAATGTTGAGAAGACGGATCTCATAATCAAGCACTTCTTTCTCTTCATGATGTTTATGTGATAGGTATTTCTTGTAAAGCCGGATTTTTTCAGGCGTAACGGACGGGCAACGGATTTCGAGCCGGATGTCAGCGTTCTTCTTGATCGTCCTTTTCTGACTCTTACTGGGGCGAAACTTTCCGCTTTCAAGACGAAGAGGCCGGCACGCGGAACATTCTTCGCAGAGATTCCTATAAAAAAGATTTCCCAGTCGCCTGTATCCTTCTGCAAGGAATAGATGAAAGTTTCGACTGCATGCTTCGTCCGCAAGGAGGCATTCTATCGTGGCTTTTCTTCCGTCCCCGAAATAGGCGCAGAGAAAGTTCTCACGAAATGCAACCATGCTTATCGCTTCATTACGCATGGATTCAGTAGTTTTTATCGCTCCTTTAATTGCGCTTTCTGCGTTATCGCTTTTCCTCCCTTGCACCTGAAAAAAGCGACAAACCTATGCAAGCGCTAGCTCCAAACCCACGCCTGGTAAATCGGTGCGGCAGAAGCCATCTCTGTTGAAACTATCAATCGTTGGATCTCCAAGTGCCAGGGAAAAACAAGCACGGCGCTCTCACCCCGGCATCCCTGAAGTGGTCGGAGTTCTCGCACCGCCTTCTTTAATTTTGGATAGCCGCGAGCGTTTCCAACTCTTCTACGCGACTATGCAGATAGCTATTTCCGCCCCCTGAGTGATGATTTTCGTGGTAACACTGCCCATAAAAAGACGTTCACCCTGCGAATGGCCGCTCCGTCCCATTACCAATGTTTGATAATCCCCTGATTTCGCCTCTTCCAAAATACTCCCTGCGACATCAGTGGAATCTGAAACCGACCTCATCGTTATCTGTTCCGGATTTATCCCTCTCTTAGCCAGCCTCTCAATAGCTCCATGGAAGATAGGCTCAAGGCGCATTTTCTGGTTGGATAACCATCGATCAACCACCTTCTTCCTCGCCTCTCTCTCCTCTTCGGTCAGGATATGACCATCATCCCAGAACGCGGCTGGCACATAGGGCAGTA
Organism: Nitrospiraceae bacterium; assembly: GCA_003453735.1. GTDB lineage: Bacteria > Nitrospirota > Thermodesulfovibrionia > Thermodesulfovibrionales > UBA9159 > UBA9159. Next base: position 27,456 of record DMNE01000491.1, read on the forward strand.
CGTGAAACAGAGTTATCTCGAGATCCTGAACGCCAGAGAACTGCTGCCCTATATAATCCACTGCTTTCAACGAACACGCCGAACCGTCAATCGCCAGTAAGATCTTCTTCACGACCCATCCTCCTCATCGTATTTTGCCGTCAAAAAGACTGCCCTTTTGAAAATCAGAGATGAATTCGGCACCGGCCCATCTGCAAGGCTATAGCATTCCCTCGCTCTTTTTCACGGGATTACCTCTTTTCTACTTCTTTGTATTTTCAGAATACTATTGACAACGGCACAAAGTTGTTCGCCGGACTCTCCTGCTTATTTCATACCACATAATTCACGAGCTTGCAAGGGTCGCGGATCATGCTCCTGCCTTCCATGATCATCCTAACCTCCTGCTCTACGTTTCAGAAATGCATGAACCCTCGTCTGACCGAGGGAGTCATGATTTATTTCTGTCACACTCACATTCTGAAGCCTTTTAACCGAGCTGCAACTCATGCGGGCAAGGGCATGGCATTTTGAACCCAAAAGTGGAGCAGAAAGAGCACATACTTCGGATTAACAAATCTTAGACGTTTCGGTGAGAAAAGAGTGCAGACCGCCTGAACCCATTATTCAACGCTGATAATCAAAGCGTATTTAAGCGTCATTTACGTATCTTCTGAGCAATTTCTCAATGCCGAGAGGTTGCAAGCAATGCCAGTGAAACTTTTCTTAGCATCTTTTGTCGGTCTGATTATTGAATCTTGGGTGGCTGATTGACTCAAGTGATCCCCATAGGTTGTGGTTTTGACATCATAGAATGTCCTCACTGAAGGTAGCCGTGTTCCCCTCATCCCGAACAGACGAAGCCTTCCGGCCATGAAATCACTCCAGAAATAATTCGCGCCGGCTTTTTCGCTAGAAAACCAATCCAGCAAGTCCTCAAATGTCCACGGATATGAGATCCCACCGTAGCTTTCATGCCCACATACTACATATTGCGGTCACTTGAGTCAATCAGCTACCCAGATATTGAATTGATAGCCGGTGCTTGTCGAATAAGTGAGGAATCTACTCCTATCTTTTTTTCTCAACTCTTCTTTATAAAAAAATAATGGTCGACTATAATCATTCTATGGCTATTGTAAGTGCAAAGGCTCTAACCAAGAATTATGGTTTTCTCAGGGCCGTCGATGCTATAGACTTCGAAATCTTAAAAGGTGAGGTTTTCGGGTTCCTTGGTCCAAATGGTGCCGGAAAGACAACAGTAATGCGTATCATCTACTGTTTTATCCCTCAGTCATCGGGGGATATGAGCGTCTTCGGTGTCGATGTGACCCGGGACCCCAGCTCGATAAAAGCGAGAATAGGAGTGATGCCTCAGGAGGACAATCTCGATCCCGAACTCAACGCGGCAGAAAATCTGATCGTCTATGCACGGTATTTCGACATCCCAAGGCGGGATGCGCTCCGTTCCGCATCGGAACTTCTCGAATTCGTCGAACTCCAAGGAAAGGCAAAGACAAAAATAGGCGCACTTTCAGGTGGGATGAAACGAAGACTTATTCTTGCACGAGCATTGATAAACAATCCAGAGTTGCTAGTCCTCGACGAACCGACAACGGGCCTTGACCCTCACAGCAGGCATGCAGTATGGGACAAGCTGACGCAGCTCAAGGAAAAGGATACGACCCTTGTCCTCACCACCCATTACATGGAAGAGGCGGCAAAACTTTGCGACAGGGTAGCAATTATGGATGGAGGCAAGATTGTGACCATCGATTCTCCCTCAGCACTCATGCAACTGCACGGAGGCAGCCTTGAATACGTCTACCTCAAACTGACAGGGAAAGACCTTGTCGTGCCATCATGATAGCACCAAACCTTAAGAGGGCTTTCAGGGTCTGGCAGAGAAACTTTACCGTTTATACCAAGCTCTATCTTTCCGGTTTGGCGTTGAATTTTGTCGAACCGATCCTGTATCTCGCTGCTCTCGGTCTCGGCCTCGGTGCGTTTGTCAAGGAAATAAACGGCGTTCCCTACATAAACTTTATCGCACCTGGTATTATCGCCTCTTCCTCCATGTTTGCGGCTATCTATGAATGCACTTACGGCACCTATGTGAGAATGACATTTCAAAAGACCTTCGACGCCATCCTTGCCACGCCAATAAACGTCGATGACCTAATTGCAGGCGAGTTGATGTGGGGCGCAACAAAAAGCGTGCTTTACGGCACGATCATCATGATCGTCATTTCGGCTTTTGGACTGGTCGACTCACCTTTTGTGGTCGTGGCGATGCCGCTTCTGTTCATCAGCGGTCTTATCTTCGCTGAAATATCTCTAATATTTGTCGCAATCGTACCTGGGATCGATTCCTTTAACTATTTCTATACACTCCTAATGACGCCCATGTTTCTCTTTTCCGGGATCTTCTTTCCTCTTGACAACTTGCCCCCAATTGTCAAACAAATCGCCTTCTTCACCCCTCTTTATCACCTTGTGAATATATGCAGGTCTGTTGCCTCAGGCAAGATAGTCGCCTCTGTGAAGGACATTGTTTGGATCATGGTTGTCGTAATTCTCCTGACTCCCTATCCTTTCCGATTGATGCGCAAGCGGATATTGAAATAAGGATATTATCGTCTCGCTTCTGCCATATGGGACTGTTTGCAGAGCATATGCTTCGGACAGATTCCAGAAATCCCTGGGCCATTTCAGCGCAAACATTGCTATGTTACGAGAATTTTGTCATGCGCGACAGTGAGTTGGCATATCTTTCATTGTTAACAATATATCGTTAATTCCTTCCTTGTCTGCCCCTTTTATCTTCGGCGTGACAGCTTCGTAAATAACCTCCTGACGGAGAACTCAAGCCTATTCCTGGCTGCGCCAATATTTTTCCTTGCTTACATTTGCTATCCGTCCCTTCGTTAAAAAGACTCAAAACTTCTTCTTTCTCTTGAGCCGCATACTCGCCGGAGAAAAAAGCATCGTCAGCGACATTGGCCTATACAGTGCCCGTGTCACTGCGAAAGTGCATTGCTGCTTGCGTCAATGGGCACGTCTCGATTTCCCCGCAGTTCACTCCTCACTTCGTTATTTTTGCCGACTTTGTCTCGACATGCGTTGACGTATTCCCCCCTATACTTTCCGCATACCGCGCGCGATTTCACNNCTTTTCTGCATCCGTCAGCTGGCATGCCTCTTGCCAATTATATGCTTGGAGATGCGATTTCCAGGATGAGGATGAACCATTGAGAGAGGAGGAATAAACATGGCAAGCGCAGCAGCAATATATAAAAACAGAATGCTTCAGAGAACCCGGACCGTCCTTGTAGTCGATGATGACAAAG
>DMNE01000246.1:0-1038 GCA_003453735.1 Nitrospiraceae bacterium
TCTCCACCGTGTGCTCGAGGCGGGCATTCACTGATGCAGGATGAACCACGAGACCGACCCGCGCACCGCGTAAGCTTCTAGGCCAATGTTTGTTAACGAGGTCAAGCCCGATTTTTACACGCATAAGGCACACTCCCAAAGGTTTAGTGTCTCAATAAATCAGGAAGGCATCTAGGGCACGCGCAGAGTTGACATTTCATTCCAGGAACGTTCCCAAGAAAGGAAAGGAATTGCAGCGGTGTTGAAATTTGGGTTCTCTGCTTCTGTCATTGCCTTGCCATCTGGCAAGACGGTTTCTGTGTCTTGATACGCCTCCCATCGTCTCCGCTATTGCCTTACGCCTGAGATAGGAGGGAAACTTGCAGAACCTTTTGTCGAAGTCCTCATAGACGGCTGCTCTGCCGCATGCAGAATGGATAAGCTCCTTGATGAGGTTGATCCTCGCTTTATGGTGAGAAAGGTTCGCGATATTCACTCGCTCTGCCAGCACAAATTTATTCACGTACTCAAGAACATCTCGGCACAGGGTGAGGGTATAGCCATAACAGCGGGTGTTGTTTCTCAGTTTCTGTCTTGCTGTCCTGGTACCCGTCATATGTTAAAACTATTATAGTTCGTTATTGACAAAAGAACAACCTTACGAATTTCGTATCGACTTTCTCGTGAAACAACGGGCCTTAACTCGCTGGACTATTGTGTCTATGCTTTCGTTGTGGTTACGAAACACCGCCGGAAGGTTTCTTACTAAATGGAAACGCTACAGGGAAATTGCAGAGCCTGGAAAGCCGGGGGTGCCCAACTCTACCCTGGCACCCTGCCTAGGATGGAGAATGCGGCGCCTCTGATTTCAAAAAAACGATCCCTAAGGAATTCATCCAAATAACGTTTCTTATAATGATCACTCGATCCCTAAGGGCTTGACATGGTCCGGCCCTCTAATTATCCAACTTTACTTCGGACATCTGCTTCGTTAACTGGGCCGCTTTTCTTGGCTCCATGAGGGCCATGATTGTACCGACCCTCTTGCTCTTCATCATG
>DMNE01000246.1:1115-15554 GCA_003453735.1 Nitrospiraceae bacterium
AGTTTCGTGTATTTATCTATCTTATCTTCCACTTCTTTTTTGAGGATAGCAAGCCTCTCCTCTTCTTTCTTTAATGCTTCCTCTCTCTCCTTGATCTCCTTCTGCTTTTTCTCCATGGGCCCCATCATGTCGTCTTGTGAAAAAGCTCTGCCGGTGGACAGGAAACAGTGAATCGTGAGCAGAAAGCAGAAGACAACACACGGAATAAATAACACGGAAGACCGACCTCTGTAATCTTCCCTCTTCTTTTTTTCCCCCGGCCTCAGATTTCTCAACTCTGGCTTCCGAGTTCTCATTTCCTTATTTTTCTTGCGACAAAATCAAAATCTGCATCTTTCTGCTCATTGAGGCTAGTTTCCCGCATCTCTTCTTGGAGCATTTTGTTATGGAGAATCTCGAAGACCCTTTTTTCTTTATATGCCTCAATCATTGCATTCCGTTTTATATCAACATCCAAGCGTTTCTTAACAACAGCCAGTTTTTGCTGCTCAATCTGTTTCTTCAGATGCTGGAAATACCTATAGAAAACCTCCAGATCTCCAGATCTCACCGGCCCTCTCTTCTGCTTGTCATTGAATTCATCGATCGCCCCCTCGAAGGTGCTTATTATCGAGTCGAGTTTCTCCTTTTCAGCGTTCAATTCATCTACACTCTTTTCGACCTCAATCTCGAGTTGCTCCTTCGTGAATCCCTTCAACTCTAAAATCTTTGAAACTCTCTCAAGGCTCATCCTTTCACTTCCTGTCCTTCGAAGAGAAAATAAAGGCCCTGAATACTGTCGGCAAGGTCTCGCCTGTCATGCATGCCTTGTCTCAGGTATGCTTTGAGACTGTCAAACATCTTTATGGCATAGTCCACTTTGGCGTTCGACCCTTCCTTATAGGCACCGAGATTGATCATGTCCTCAAATCTCTTATGCACGGCAAGAGTCTCGATGAACTTACCAGCAAGTTCCCTATGCTTGGAATCAGCTATGTCGGGCATAACTCTGCTTATGCTCCGAAGGACATCGATTGAGGGATAATGGTTCTCCATCGCGAGTCCCCTTGACAGTACAATGTGCCCGTCAAGAACGGCCCTCGCTGAATCAGCCACTGGGTCTGACAAGTCATCACCTTCCACCAAAACGGTGTAGATGCCGGTAATGCTCCCTTTAGTTTCTGAAGTGCCCACCCTCTCAAGCAACTTTGGGAGGAGTGCGAAAACAGATGGTGTATATCCCTTGGCCGTCGGCGGTTCACCAACGGCAAGCCCTATTTCCCGCTGAGCCTGAGCAACACGGGTAAGCGAGTCCATAAGCAACAATACATTCTCACCCTTTTCCCTGAAATATTCGGCAATTGCCGTTGCGGCTAAAGCCGCCCTCACTTTTGCCAGAGGCGGTTGCTCAGATGTTGCAACAATGACCACCGATTTTTCTCTCCCCTCGTCGCCGAGATCCTTCTCTATGAACTCCCTGACTTCTCTTCCTCTTTCACCGATGAGGGCAATAACGTTGACTGCTGCTTCTGTGTAACGCGCCATCATTCCGAGCAGTACACTTTTGCCTACGCCCGAGCCGGCCATGATACCTATCCTCTGCCCTTTCCCGCACGTGAGAAGCCCATTGATTGCCCGTATGCCGAGATCTATGGGTTCAGTTATTCTGTGTCTTCTCAGGGGATGGGGTGTCGAAGAAAGAAGGGGATAATCACCTCCCCGAAGAAGGCCCTTTCCGTCGATAGCCTCCCCCCGGTCGTTGACAACCCTTCCCTTCAATGAGGAAGAGACCCTGATGGAAACCTTTTTGCCGACAGGCAAGACCCTGCTGCCTAGGCGTATGCCTCCAAGATCTCCAACGGCCATGAGGATCACTTTCCCATCCCGAAAACCAACGACCTCCGCATCGAGGGGAATATCACGATCCGAAAATATCCTGCATGATTCCCCNNCGTCGATATAGGGAAATAGCTCAATCGTCGGCAAGCCTATCCCCCATATCCTTGATGATGTTCCTTAATTGCTCGTCTAGATCAGTCACGACCTCCTCGACAGGTCCCATGACCACAGAGCCATAACGTGATGCGGAAGGACCCACATCAAAGACAATATCAGGATGGATCGTGAGGAGATCTGCTTTATTTCTCATGAAGAGGTCGTACAATGCGGGATTTATCTTTATGGTGATCTGACCCGTCCTCTCGATTTTCGACAGCGCATCTTTCGTCATTCCAACGATCTGTTGAGGATCCGTTGTGAGCTCTTTTAGAAGGATCTTCTTTGCCATGCTCACGGCAAGCTCGATGATTTGAGGCTCAACCTCTTCTATNNGACCATCGCCTTTTGTTCGCCCATCGCGAATCCTGCTTTTTCTCCCGACACGAATCCCTTTTCATAAGCATCCCTCTCCCTACTTTCCTCGTCCTGGTCAAAAGACAAAGTTCCAGTGTCTTCCGTAATCTTGCCAAAAGACGGCATGTCAAAGGGAACACTATTGTTTCCGCACAGGATCCGACTCTTATTCAACAAATTCTTCGCCGCCCCTCCCGGCAAGGACAATCCTTCCCTCTGTCTCTAATTTCCTCGCGGCCTTGACGATATTCTGCTGAGCCTTCTCCACATCAGACACCCTGACAGGGCCCTTTGTCTGCATTTCCTCCTTAAGTATCTGTGTAGCCTTCTGGGACATGTTCTTGTAAATTTTTTCCTTCAGTGCTTCAGAGGCGGTCTTGAGAGCGATTAAAAGGTCCTCGGTACTGATCTCTTTCAGTATCATCTGGATGCCTCTGTCATCCACCTTAACGAGGTCGTCGAATACAAACATCAGCCGTCTGATGGAGTCTGCCAGCATATCGTTCTGCTCTTCTATTTTTTCGAGGACCGTTTGCTCCGTTGTCCGATCGACATGGTTCAGGATTTCAGCAATGGTCTTCGCTCCTCCAAGCTTTTTCCCCTTGCCTTTCCCTATCTCCAATTGCCCCTTCAAGACCTCGTTCAGTTCTTCGATCGCGCTTTCGGGAATCCTCTCAGTCGTTGCTATCCTCATTGCGACATCAGCTTTTATTGTTTCAGGCAGGGAAGCGAGGACCTCTGACGCTTGAACAGGTTCGAGGAGACAGATGACAAGGGCAATGGTCTGGGGGTGTTCTGCCTGGAGAAAATTGGACAATGTCCGGGAATCGATCCACTTAAGTGAATCCAGAGGGCCTTCCTTTGACGCCATTTCGAGTATCTTTACAGCGCCGTCCTCTCCCAACCCTTTCGAGAGAACCTTCCTGACATATTCCTCTCCGCCCATGTGAAGGTCCCCTTTGGACAGCATCTCTTCAGCCTCTTTGAAAACATCATCGACAATGGCACGATTGACCCGCTTCATCCTCGTCATGTGCATTGTTATCTTTCCAATGTCCTGGGCATCAAGGGCTTTCAGCACCTCCGCAGCCGCTTCCTCTCCGATAGAACTCAAGAAGATCGCCGCTTTTTCATATCCGTTCACAGGCATTTACCTCTCCTGTATCCAGCTCTTCACGAGATTTGCAGCCTCTTTTGGATTCTTCTTTGTCCATTCGATCAGGCGGTCGCCAGAAGGCTTCTCAGCTATCTCCAAAGCCTTTTCTATCTCGGCCACCGTATGAGGCAGCGTCACGGGAGAATGCCGCCCTGTTGGCGGGGCCGTGAGCACCCTAATGAGTGGCTTCACAACAAAGAGCAACAGCAGAACAATGGCTAAAAGAGGCACCAGATACCGTCCCAACGTGATGACAACAGGTATTATTTCCCTCTGCGGTTCAGCCAGTTCTTCCTGAGGCGAAGCCTCAAAGGGCATATTCACGACTCTGACCTCGTCGCCTCTGTCTGCAGAGAAACCGACAGCATTTTTCACCATATCCTCAAACTTCTTTAAATCTTCCTCAGAGCGAGGGCTGTATTTCTTGTCCTTTGAGCCCTCCTGAGTAGTGTAAACACCATCCACGAGAGCGACCACGGAAAGTCTTTTTATTTCCCCCGATGGGTTTATGATATGGCTTGTCACCTTGCTGATCTCATAATTTACCGTCTCATTCTTCTTCTCTGATTGACCCTGGGTAGACGCCACTTGCGAGGGAGTCTTCCCGGAGAGGTTCGATGAGGTGCCTGGCGCTCTCCCCATAGTCCCATTCGTAGACTTCTCCGTATTCCTCTGCTCGCTCCTTACGACCTGACCATCCGGGTCAAACCTCTCCTCTGTTTTTTCAACCTTCGTAAAATCAAGGGTCGCAGCGATCTTTGCCTTTACCTTTCCTTTGCCGACAACGGGCTCGAGGATGCTCAGGACCCTTGTTTCCAAATCCTTTTCGATGCTCTGCCGATACTCCGTCTGATTGCCCGTCATATCCATCGGGTCATTCGCCGCTGATGTCAGCATCTCTCCAGTACTGTCCACAATAGCCACATCCTTTGGGTCCAGGCCCTCAACACTGCTCGACACAAGATGAACTATCCCCTGAACCTGACTCTGAGAGAGTCTTCTGCCCTGCCGAAGCTTAACGAGAACCGATGCCTTCGGTCTGTCCTCTTCCGTTGTAAAAAGGGATCGCTCAGGAACGACTAGATGCACCCTGCATTGATCCACCTCTGCCAACGACCGGATCGTTCTTGACAACTCTCCCTGCAGTGCCCGCCGATAATTCAGTTTCTGGACGAAATCAGTCATGGTGAGGCTTGTTTTGTCGAAGACTTCAAACCCGATGCCCCCACCCTGCGGAAGTCCCTGGCTTGCGAGCTGCAGCCTGAGATCGTACACCTTGTCGGAGGGCACCATAATTCCCCCTGCAGATACTTTATAGGGGACCTTCTGTTCCTGTAATTTCTGGATAATTGATCCTGCGTCCTCTTCGCTGATATTTGCATACAGGATCTGATAGTCAGCCTTCTGCAGCCAAGAAAATAAAAGGATCAGGGCGGTTATGGTTAGGGCGATAACGGACAGCAGGATGCATTTCTTTTTTGTCGACATTTCCCTTATCTGTTCACTTATGGCAGCAATATCAGCCATTAGATTTGCATCCTTGTAATCTCATCATAGGCGCTCCACAACTTGTCCCTCACAGCGATCATCAACTGAAAAGGGATGTCCGCTTTTTCCATAGCGACAATAGCCTCTGTCACATCTCCGCCTGATGCAAGTTCCTTCACGGCCTTTTCAGCATCATCCTGCACTTGCGAAATCTTTCCCTTAGCCTCTTTCATAACCTCGTCAAAACCATGAGTCTCCTTGTCGCCTATTTTCGGTCGCACAAGTTCCTGCCCGATATTCGCCCCGGTAATCTTCATATCTTGCATCGGTTCTCCCCTACTGCCTTAACTCAAGTGCCTTTTCAACCATCGATTTTTCCCCTTAACAATGCCGCTGAGTCAACTACGGATGAAAGGGTAATAATCACGTAGTGCCTCTTATTTCTTGCAGCATCCTCAANNCCTGCAAGCCTTCGTAGTATGACTCAGGGCTCTTCGATGCCTTTGTGAAATTCTCAAATGCCGCATTCAAGAGCTCAACATCCATTAGAACGCCTTCCCCATCTTTTCTGATATGTTCCATTCCTTTATCCGTGCAGAAGCAATCCGACTCAGCACATCGCTTTCCTTCTGAATCTTGCCCAGTGCATCCACGGACTCCTTATCCTGAGAAAGCACCGAGATGCGATAATAAGCCCATGCCTGATCATCAGCCTCAGTGCCCTTGGCTTCCTGCTTAAATGAAACAGCTTCCCTGTAATACCTCAGGGCATCCGCCTTGTTTCCCATCTCGGCGAGTTTGTCTGCCAAGGCGATATACACAGAGGAGGATCCACCAACCTTATTCAGTGTCTGTTCGTAAAAGGCCAGGACGCCCTGGACATTCTTCACTGACCCCAGCATGCCTGAAAGGAGGACGATGTCTTCCTGCCTTACCGTCTTGATTGATATGAGGGCGTCCGCGGCGTTTTGATCTTGTGCATTCAGATGATACATCTTGGCCTTAATGCGGATGAGATCGTCGCTGGTTCCCTCTCCCTGTGCCCCCTCAAGGTATTTTTCCGAAGCAGCAGCATCGCCCATATCAGCATAATACTCAGCAAGAAGCAGACTACAGCGGTTCTTTGCCTCATCTGAGCCATTTCTGCGAAGCCACTCACATTCTTCGGTGAATGCCTCCCCCGAATTTCTCAACTTTTCTGCCACCTTCAGAAGGAACTCCGATCGTGAGGATTCCATAAGCGAGTGTCCGACAGAGCGCCAAAGATGCACAAACTCCTTGGTATCCCTTTGTTCTGCGTCAATGAGCATTCCCTCAAACTCCTCAAGGGCCTTGCGATCGGGAGAACGCCTGCATACGAGCTCTTTGAGAAGGTCTGTCGCCTCGTGGAATTTGCCGTCTTTTTTATAAAGCGCTGCGAGCATGAAAATCGCTGAGTCATACTCTTTGACATAGGGATATCTGTTCCGTATTTCCAGAAGCTTAGACTCTGCATCTTTCTGTCTTCCCATCTTTATAAACGTATCGGCAAGAGACAGAAGCGCGCTGCGGTGCACTTCCCGGTCCGGCGACTGCAGTGCGACATCGAAAAACCTGGTAGCAGATTCAAGTTGAGACTCTTCCTGAGCAATAAGTCCCAGGGACAGAGCTGCCTTCCATTTAAGGGTTTGTTCTTTTATGGAGTTGAGATAAAGCTTGGCATCATGGAATTTCCCCATGAGCCGGAAGTTCTCACCGATGTAGTACTGCGTCTCATAAGATGACCTTACATATTCCCCATCTCTGCCGATCAAGATCATGTAGAGGTCATTTGCCTCTTTCACCCTTCCTAAGGATTGAAGGGAATTGGCCCTTCCAGAGAGAGCGGAGGGGGTATCACCCGCCCTCCCATACTGTTCTAAAGCCTCGCTGAAGGAGCGAACGCGGTACAGAGACTCTGCCAGGCCATAATGTGCCCTTTCAGAAAATGGAGAGTCGGGGAATGTCTTCAGGAATAATCGAAAACATAGAGATGCTTCGTAATAATTCTTTAACAGCAGATAGGCATCTGCCCGGTCAAGCAGAGAACGTTCCTTCATTTCTCCTGAGGGACAATAGATATATGCCAGTCTTAAATGCTCTAGGGAATCATATACCCTTTTTGAAAGAGTAAGTGCTTTTGCATACGTATAATGGTAAAGAGAAAGCTCTGCAGAGGCAGGTCGATAAGCTGAGAGCGCCGCGATAGCCTCTGCAGCTCTACCGGAGTCGATCAATTCCTTTGCCGTCTCCATTGGGTACCGATGAACGGTGTTGCTCGCTGATTCACCCTGTGTTGAGAAAAAAAGGAAAATCGCAATGAGTAACAATTTCATGACGACAGTCAAGCAACAACTATGCCCAAAGGTATCTTATTGTATTTAAATACTTAAATCTGGTATTCGCGTGTCATAGACATGTCATAGAAATGACGAATGATGACCGTTTGGCGGGCTAATAATTTTTGCAAGCCTAATGCCGTGATATAAATTCACGAACAGGAGAGAGGCATTGGAGAAGCAACTGCCACGGGGGGGATTTGGGTTAAGAGATGCTACTGTTTTTGGAGCTCTATGCCCATTTTTTTTATTTTCTCAATCAGGGTTGTCCTGTTCAGGCCTAAGAGGGTCGCTGCCCTGCTCCTTACCCCACCTGTCTTTTCAAGTGCCCTCAGGATCAAATCCCTTTCCATGGTATCGACCACCGAATTCAAGTCAATCCCGTATTCGGGGATATCAATACTCGTAAGAGGCATCCTGGGGAGCACAGTGCTATCTGTCGTCTTAGGAGATGCCTGGTGGAACTTCTCGGGAAGGTCTGATGGCTTTACGGTGTCGCCGCTTACCAGGATCATAAGTCTCTCCACGAGATTTTCCATCTCCCTCACATTGCCAGGCCAGCCGTAGTGCAAAAGCAAATCCATGATGTCTGGGGGGAATTGCAGGGGTTTTTTGTTCCTCTTCCGGCTAAATTCATCAACAAAGAAATCTAAAAGAAGTGGAATATCCTCGAGACGTTTTCTCAGCGGAGGGAGATGAAGGGGTATGACATTCAACCGGTAAAACAGATCTTCCCTGAACTTGCCCTCCNNGCAAGTATCCTCACATTTACCTTAATCGTCTTGATCCCGCCAACCCTCTCAAACTCTCTTTCTTGGAGAACCCGCAACAGTTTGACCTGCAAAGAGGGGTCCAATGAGCCTATTTCGTCAAGGAAAAGAGTCCCATTATGGGCGAGTTCAAACCGGCCGATTCTTGTATTCAGGGCACCGGTAAAGGAACCCTTTTCATGGCCAAAGAGTTCCGACTCGAGAAGATCCTTAGGAATTGCGGCGCAGTTAATCGGAACAAATGGTTGCTGGGAGCGAGAGCTGTTATAGTGAATTGTCTTTGCTACCAATTCCTTCCCTGTCCCACTTTCACCCGTTATCAAAACCGTACTGTCGGTGTCCGATATCTTCTCGATGAGCTCGTAAACCTTCTGCATTCGAGGAGAATCACCGATGAGTCCGGTAAAGTTATACTTCTTCTTGAGCTGCATCTTCAGCATAAAGTTTTCTTTCTGTAGCCTCGAGACACCTAGAGCCCTTTCAATAGTCATGATCACCTCTTCAAGGGCAAAGGGTTTCATGATATAGTCGAAGGCACCAGCCTTCATAGCTTCGACAGCGGTCTGCACAGTTCCAAAGGCAGTGATCACAATAACAGGGGTGTTCGTTTTTAGTGCGGAAATTTCTCTCAGGACATCCATTCCACTGACACCGGGCATGACAAGATCCGTTAACACGATATCAAAATCTTCTCCTCTGATTAAGTCCAGGCCGATCTCCCCGTTCTCTGCCACAGTAATTTCATAGTGGTTGCTGCTCAGGAATGTCGCCAGGACATCCCTGACAGTCTCGTCATCATCAATAGCAAGCACTCTATGCATACCCCATTTTACCCGATTAGCATGAGGACGTCAATAGATTGACGGACGCACGAACTCTATTATGTTTTTCCGATAGTTAGCCCGTATGGCGTTTTCTAAAGCGCGCTTTATAAAAAGTTTCGCCTAGCCTTTTGCCCATTGTCTCGTGCCTCTAAGCCTCTCTCGTCTTAGTCCGTGACTCGCAAAACGTTTTCTAAGGTTTTCGAGAGACCATTAGCCCGATGCCCGACTCATTTAATATTGTTTATAAACTCCTCCACTGGGACAGCAGCAAGTGTCAGAAGCTGAACCGACCCTCTTGAGCCGATCTCCACGGACATCCTCATAACCGTGTCAATATCAGGCGCCTCCACAATACTCACAAAATCATACTGCCCGAGCACCGCATATTGTTTAATGATCTTCACTCCCATGCGCTCAATTTCATTGTCCACTTCTAAGATCCTTTCCGGTTTTTGCTTGATGGTCTTACGGCCTTCATCGGTTAACGTACTGAGAATTACATAGTGTGACATATCACCCTCCTTCATACTGGTCAGGGGATATCCCTCGACCCTTGTTTATGAAATGTATCCTTCCCTATCCTCCACCTTTATACCTCATATATATCGCTTTTCCATCATGTTGTCAACAAGGGTGATGCCGTGACACAGGTTCACACCGAATGGCGCAAAAGCCAAACTAATGGACAGAGAGAATTGTCATTTGCGTGAACTGACCAACCCTGGCGAATCGGAAGTAGCAGTGCAGCAAGCTTGCCCTATTGTGACTCACCTATCAGACCTCCCTTTTGCAAGAATGCGCTGTTTGCAATGCGTGCACCACAGGAGCACGACACAAAATTGTTGTAGCAAACTTTTTATTCTCTTGCTATCATAATTATAAAATCATGATCATAAGGAGGTAGAGCTATGAGTGAACCCTGTTGTGGCGTTAGGATTGGTCAGTCAGTGCCTGATTTTGCACTTGACACCTTTGAGCCAGCTACCGGGAAGTTTTCGAAATTCAGCCTGTCGGACGCGAAGAAAAACGGGAAATGGACGGTGATGGTATTCTACCCTGCTGACTTTACCTTTATCTGTCCGACAGAACTTGCAGATCTCGCAGAGGGCAATAAGGAGCTAACAAGGCTTGGCTGTGAGGTCATATCAGTGAGCACTGATACCAAATTTGTTCATTACGGATGGTTTCATCAGGAAAAGCTTCTTGAACAGATAAAGTATCATATGGGAGCAGACCCCAAAGCTGCCGTATCAAAACTCCTCGGAGTTTATGATGATGAAAGCGGTCTTGCCCTCCGGGGGACGTTCATTATTGATCCCGACGGCATCCTCGTCGGGTCGGAGGTCAACTATTTCAACGTCGGGAGAAATATGGATGAACTGTTGAGGAAGATCGAGGCATTTGTTTATGTGAGGAAAAGCCCGGCTGAGGTCTGTCCNNACAGAGAAAATTGTCGGAAAGGTCTATGAAGCTTTGAAATAAATCCCCTGAAGCTGCAAAATAGTTAATTTATCCCCTATTGGATTAAGGAGAACGGTTATGTGCTTGGCATACGAAACTAACTGCTGCTGCGGTAAAGATGTTGCGGGATTTCATTTCAAGGATGAAATTATGTCCAGAGAAGTTATTCGTAAGGTTTATTGTCAAGACTGTTCCCGGGACGTACCGTTTAATCCGAAGGCAATGATTGCGGACAACGGCTGGATCATAGAATACGAAATAGACGTTGCGCTATTTCAGGCACAGAGGATAAGGCCAGGGACAGTTGAGATAACCCCTGATTTTATTTTTGATGAAGATTACTGTACTTGGCGAGGCATATATCCGACCGACCATATCGACAGGCTGGCTGAACGAGAGGCAATAGTGAAGCTCGCCAAGATAAATCCCAGGAAATATCTTGCGGAAATTAAGGAGTGGGCAAAAAGCAGAATGGAGAGGCTCTCACAAGAAGGCTGGAGGAAAGCGCAACGAAGTGAAACTCATCCACAGCTAGGAAGAGACCTGAAGTGAAGCAGAAAAAATCAACAGAGAGAAAGAGCCCTGTCTTTTCCTGACGGGGCTCTTTCTCCAAGCGCTCAGGGAACCGCTCCTTAAATGTCGTAATACAGGAAAAATTCGTACGGGTGCGGCCTCAGTCTCAGGGCATCGACCTCTTTGGACCTCTTGTAACTTATCCACGTGTCAATGGCGTCTTCTGTAAAGACATCTCCTTTTCTCAGAAACTCGTTGTCGGCCTCGAGATTATTAAGTGCTTCATCCAGACTTGCAGGCATGGTCGGCACCGACGCCAGTTCTTCGGGACCGAGTTCATATATATCCTTATCAAGAGGTTCACCAGGATGGATCTTGTTCTCGATACCGTCCAGTCCCGCCATCAACATCGCAGCAAATGCGAGATAGCCGTTGCATGAAGGGTCAGGGAATCTTATTTCCGCTCTTTTTGCCTTGGGGCTCGGCGAATAGGTCGGTATCCGGACACAGGCAGAACGGTTTCTTGCAGAGTAAGCAAGATTAACCGGGGCCTCAAAGCCCGGCGTTAACCTCTTGTAAGAGTTTGTGGTGGGGTTTGTTAATGCGGCAAGGGCAGGTGCATGTTTGAGAACCCCGCCGATATAGTACAGTGCAAACTCGCTCAGTCCTGCGTAACCATTGCCGGCGAATAAGGGCTTCCCGCCCTTCCAAATGCTCTGATGAGTATGCATGCCAGAGCCGTTATCCCCAAACAGGGGTTTCGGCATGAAGGTTACCGTCTTGCAGTGCCGTTTTGCAACGTTCTTGATGATATATTTGAAGAGCATGAGGTTGTCCGCCATCTTAACCAATGACTCGAATCTCATGTCAATCTCAGCCTGGCCAGCCGTGGCAACTTCATGATGTTCCTTCTCCACATAGATGCCGCACTTCAGCATCTCCATAACCATCTCTGTCCTGAGGTTAACAAGACTGTCTGTCGGTGGGACAGGGAAGTACCCTTCCTTGTGTCTTGGCTTATACCCAAGATTCGGTTTTTCATCACGGCCTGAATTCCAGATGCCTTCGACGGAATCGAGGAAATAGTATCCACTGTGTGAGTTTTGGTCAAACTGAATGTTATCGAAGATAAAAAACTCTGCCTCGGGACCGAAATAAGCGGTATCTCCTATCTTTGTCGACTTAAGGTAATTCTCTGCCTTTTGAGCTATATACCGGGGATCCCTCGTATAGTATTCCTTTGTGATGGGATCCACGATATTGCAGATCAAGCTTATCGTCGGATATTCCATGAAGGGGTCCATGAATGCTGTTTCAGGGTCAGGAACGATTAGCATATCCGACGTATGGATCGCCTGCCATCCCCTGATAGAAGAACCGTCAAAACCAAGCCCCTCCTCAAATACCTCTTCCTTCAGTTCGGCTATCGGTGCAGCAAAGTGCTGCCAGATCCCGGGAAAATCAAGGAATTTGAAATTGACCATAACTGCCTTGTTTTCCTGGGCCATCTTAATTACATCTTTTGGTGTCATGCTTCTCCTCCTTTATTTTCTTTTCTTGTTCTCAGAGTTTAGTTTTTGCTGAGAACGAATACCCCCACTGCGTTTATAGTGCGGATTCCCCGCGCTCTCCGGTCCTTATCCTCACCACCTCCTCGATGGGGTAGACAAAGATCTTGCCGTCTCCTATTTTACCTGTCTTTGCTGCCTTCTCGATGGTATCAACGACTTTCTGCGACAGACTGTCAGAGGTTACGATCTCGATCTTGATCTTAGGAATAAAATCAATCACGTATTCAGCACCTCGATAGAGTTCTGTATGGCCTTTCTGCCTGCCAAAACCCTTAACTTCAATTACAGTCATCCCCTGGATTCCGATCTCGTTTAAGGCATCTTTGACCTCATCGAGCTTGAAAGGCTTTATGATAGCCTCAACTTTCTTCATATCTCACCTCCTCTAAGCTGGGTAGTTTGTTATGAGCAATCTGAGCACAGCCTTTTCTAAGACTCATCACGCGTTAGCTTTCACGCTGAAAAAATGCCGCATAGAAATTCAGAGCCCTGTTCAGATAGTCGTCATAAATGGACTCGGTTTCTTTCCTTATCTCGTCGAGATCAACAGGCTCATCTTTTAACCATTCATAAATCATTGCTTTTCCCACTTCAATATGGAACTGGAATGCATAGCTAGTGTTTCCGTAGCGAAATGCCTGGTTCGGGTATAGTGCTGATCGGGCAAGTTTCACAGCGTTCTCCGGAATGTCAAATGTCTCGCCGTGCCAGTGGAAGACCCTGAATGTTTTCCGGACATCGTCGGCACCCGGATGAACCGCGAGCTTCTTCATCGAGTGATCCCTGAGCCCTTGCTCTGTAAGTTCAATATCATACCAGCCTATCTCCTTCTTCGGGCCAACGTAAACCTTTGCACCGAGAGCCTTTGCCATGATCTGGGCACCAAGGCAGACACCAAAGACCTTCTTGCCGGCTGAGATAAACTCCCTCACAAGTTCCATTTCCCTTGTTATATACGGATAACGCTCTTCCTCATTCACGCTCATCGGGCCTCCCATCATCACGAGAACAGTGAAATCTTTTGTCCCCGGTATAGCTTCTTTTGTACAATCCACAACCCTGTAATGAGTCTTGTGTTCACGGAGGAAGTCCTCAATGGTGCCGGGACCCTCAGTCGGTGTATTTTTCAAAATCAAGACGGACATAGATCATTATTATTACAATAAATATGCCACTCACCCCACGTTGGAAAATAGAGATTTTTTCCGTGAGGCTACAAACTCATGCCTATTTATGAGGCACGCTCTGATTAAAAAAGGTGCAGTGGCGCTTAGATGGTCGTCTCATCCTTCCTCTTGTGCTCCTATGATTCCACTATTACGTTACCGCCCACTAGATACCCTGAAATGCTCATATCCGGTTCAGCCATTGTCTTCACGATACAAGGATGTTATTAGAGCGTAGGGAGCGCTTCTCAGGAGCTCGCCCTTGTCTGACATTTCTTGTCTATTCACATAAATACTTATATGCAACGTCATCACGGAGAACATAGCCTTGCCTTTCAGACGTGTCTGTTTCACTCGTGCCGTCTGTAAAATATCCTATAGTACGGAGAATCTTGAACTTCCCTTCGCCACAATTGTATTCACTATAAACTGCGAGTTCTTTAATGTATTTAGAGTCAAATTTTTTGGGCATCGAATATCGATATTTAACCCACACTCTGTCGACCTTATCCGAAATGTGCTCTTTGCTGTCGCGGTCAACGAATACATCTACATCGCCTTTCGTAATGAGCGTCCAGTCTGCCCCTTCTGAAATACCCGAGATAATGGATAGACTAAAGATCATAAGAATCACAAAAACATTATCCATTGAGCTTCCCTGCCGATGCAAAAATGATATCCATCGTAATTTCCCATCTCCCTTTCCGCCGGCAACAAAAATCATTTTACCAGGTTTTCGAGGGCGAGGGCTACAAAAAAATCCGCAAGGTGAGTGTTCCCAAAATGGCTGTAGCCGGGATGA
>DMNE01000448.1 GCA_003453735.1 Nitrospiraceae bacterium
CCCGGTCTTTTTTACGTACCGCTTTTCCAATTGAAAAAGCGGGACTTCGCCATGGAGCATCTGCTTTGATAGCTTCATACTCATTTCCATGTCTTCCGCGTAGGTAATTTCTCCGATGCTGCGCCCCGTCAGTTCAATTTCGTCATATCCTAACATATCACTTAACGCTTTATTCGCTTTAATAATTTTAAGGTCTGGTCCCGTAATANNGGAATCGCTCCTCGCTCTCCCGCAACTTTTCTTCCATTTTCTTGCGTTCGGTTATGTCTCTGACCACTTCGATACCTGCTATGATCTTTCCTGCCGAATCTCTTAAGGGCGAACCTATAATTTCGTAGTGCAGTATTCCTTCATCCGTTATCCTGCTTTGTTCTTTCTTGTGAATTCTTCCTTCCTTGAAAGCAATGGCAAGATGGCATCCCTTGCAGACCGAATCCTCACACTGATACGCCTTGTAGCAGTACTCCCCTTGATGATCCCCCACCATATCCTTAGCAACCTGATTTTGATATATAATTTTATAATTGGTATCTTGAATACTGATACCTTCGCCTACAGCTGCAATGATTGCTTCTGTTTTTGCTTTTTCATCTTCTGCGTGTTTCTTTGCTTCCCGCAGCAACTCCTCGGCTTTGACACGCTGGGTAACATCACGTGAATTAACCACGATACCCGCAACCGCGGCGTTCTGAAGCTGATTACTGCCTGTGGATTCGAGCACACGCCACGAGCTGTCTTTATGTCGGAACCTGAATTGCATGGACAAAGGGGCATCCGGAGTCTGGATCACTTTGGCAAAAGCCTCTTTTACTCTTGGCAAGTCGTCGGCGTGAACCAGTTCAAAAGCATTAGTGCCAATTAACTCTTCCGGTGCGTATCCGAGCAGGTGCTTTAGGGAAGGACTTTGATAGGATATGGTGCCATCTTCCTGGAGGATGGTGATGATGTCGGAGGAATTCTGAACTAAAGCATAAAACAAATATTCGCTTTTATTCATACATGGCCCTCAGGCTAGTCAATTTTTTTCCCCTCTCTCAAGTAAAATAAAAACCCAAATTGTAATTCTGACAGACGTGGCGGTAACGCTGATCCCGACTTTAAAAAATCAGTAGATTTGGAATAGAATACCTTGGGTAGGATAAGTGGGAAAAGTGGGCAGCTGCTTCAATAAGAAAATAGCATATGGAAAGGAAAAAGTAAAGGCGCTATTTGGTTATTTAGATTTTTTCTGGGCATTGTTGCATATGCGTGCAACAATTAGGAAGTAAATTATAATTGTCCCCATTTCGTGTTCAGGAACCCCTTTATGCTTATTCCCCCCGCCCTTCATTCTGTGCTAAGCGCTAAGAGGACCTCTATCTCGCCAAGTTTTCCGACATTGAGCTCTGGAATAAATCCTCTTCCTGCCTTAACAAGGTTATGTCCTCCCAAAGTGATAATGTCCTATTCTGCCAAAGCAAAAATGTCCTATTTTAAGCTACAATGCTCGCCCATAACGGGAGGGCATGATGGCAGAAGAGGACAGGATTACGATGAGCCAGAAGGAGTCAAACCGTCTGTATGTTATCCGGCAGGCAATGGATAAGGCGATAACCCAGGAGCAAGCAGCCGCACTTTTGGACATAACAGCCCGGCAGGTACGGCGAATCGTCAGAAGCGTTAGAAAGGAGGGTGACGCCGGGATCTGCCACCGGTCCCGAGGCAAGAGAGCGCATAATCGGATTCCGGATAGGATAAAGGACAAAGCTACGGCGCTATGCCGGGACCGCTACAGGGAATTCGGCCCCACTCATGCCAGTGAAAAGCTTTTGAAGGTGCACCACATGACGGTGAGCGACGAGACGCTGCGGGGATGGTTTCAACAGGAGCACATCCCGTATCGGAGCCGTAAAAAACGTCCGCACCGGCAGTGGCGCACCCGAAAGGCCCATCGGGGCGAGATGGTCCAGATGGACGGCTCCCATCACGACTGGTTCGAAGGACGCGGTCCCGCGTGTGTGCTGATGGGTTACATTGATGATGCGACTGGCCGGGTGTATGCCCGTTTTTACGAATACGAGGGAACGCTGCCGGCCATGGACAGTTTCAAGCGGTATATCAGGCTCTACGGGCTGCCCCGGAGCGTCTATCTGGACCGGCATACAACGTACAAGTCCATGGCCAGGCAGACGGTCGCTGAGGAGCTTAATGATATCCGGCCGATGAGCCATTTCGAGAAAAGCATGGCCGAGCTTGGCGTCGAGGTCATCCATGCCTACTCACCCCAGGCCAAGGGGCGCATTGAACGGCTCTTCGGGACATTCCAGGACCGGGTCGTCAAGGAGATGCGGCTTGCCGGGGTAACGAATATCGGTGAGGGCAAT
The DNA here is from genome assembly GCA_003453735.1 of Nitrospiraceae bacterium. Lineage (GTDB taxonomy): Bacteria > Nitrospirota > Thermodesulfovibrionia > Thermodesulfovibrionales > UBA9159 > UBA9159. The sequence continues at coordinate 2,364 of DMNE01000448.1, forward strand.
ACGTTCTTAGACGGCTATCTGCCTGAGTACAACAGGAGGTTTGCGAAAGAAGCGGCGAAGCGGGCAAACTATCACCGGCCGATCGTGAACAAGAGGGCGCTTGACACGATTCTCTCGATCAGGACAGAACGGGCGTTACGGAACGATTTTACCATTACGCATAACAAGAAGCTCTACCAGATCAAGAGCAACATCCGGGCCAAGAAGATCATCGTTCAAGAAAGAACTGACGGCAGCATGCGGGTGCTCCATAACGGCCTTCGCCTGAAGTTTAAAGAAATTGAAGCTCGACCACTGAAGGAAAAGCTGCCAGCAAAGCGACCGAGGCTCATCAGGGCGCACACGCAGCCGGTGACACATCCGTGGAAGTCTCCAGCGAGAGCCTTGATCAAAGCACGAATGCAGCGTCAGGCAATATCACAAAACCGGACATTTTAGCTTTGGTAAGAATAGGACATTTTGGCTTTGGGTTGACACGCGTCGTCTTCTCTGGTTGACTTTTTGGGGCTAATAGTTATAATACATCATGTATTTCATCCGATTTGTCCTGCTCGCTGTTCTGATAGTCCTCAATTTGTCGTCGACTCTTTTCGCAGGTTCCGCGGCGCCGCTCATCTTCGAACATGGACCTCGGGATGGTTCAAAGATCGCGCTCACCTTCGACGCGTGCCCGACATCGAGGTCCGATGAGTACGACGAGAAGGTAATCAATGTTCTGCTCGCTGAGAAAGTTCCAGCCACACTCTTCATGAGCGGCCGGTGGGTTGAAAAAAATCCTGAAAAGACAAAGTTCCTCGCCTCCCAGCCGCAGTTCGAGATTGCAGCGCACAGCTATTACCATCCCCACATGGTGGAAAAAGACAATGAGCGTGTTCTGCGCGAGCTGAAAAGGACGCAGGCGCTGATCAAGAGAGTGACCGGGCAGACGCCGCACTTCTTTAGACCACCCTTTGGCGAGGTTGATGATCGGGTTGCGAAGCTCGCGGCCGAAACGGGGCTCGTGACCGTCCAGTACGATCTTGCATCCGGTGATGCCGATCCAAATCTATCACCGCAGAGGATCGAACGCGGCGTACTCCGAGACGCAAGAGGCGGGAGCATAATAGTTTTTCACATGAACAGGAACGGCATGCACAAGGCAGAGGTTCTGCCTGTGATCATCAGTGGCCTTCGAAAGAAAGGTTTTACGCTCGTGACGGTCGGGGAATTGCTGAAAAAAAAATAAGGGCTGATCGTCATATCAACCCTTAGGTCCAGCCGATTATCTTTCTTTTCCCATCAACTCCGTCCTAAACCTGTCGAGCCACATGATATGACTCTTCTCCTCATTGATGACCTCGTCCACGACTTCTTTCTCCTTCACAATTGTCCGAAGCTCCATGAAATAGAGCAGGGTCTCCTTCTCGAAGCCGAGCGCGAATTTCACCGCGTCCTGCACCGTTTTCAGATAATCCATGGCCGGGAGGGACTTGCCCCTGCCGAGGAAAAATTCCGACTCGACAAACGCCCTCATATAAGGGGTCACCTCTTCCCACTGAACCGGTTCGGTGCCGTGCTTCGCAACAATGTCTTTGAGATTGGTAAAGGTCTTCTCGTGCATTTTTTCCTTCGAAGCGAGCGTGGTGAAGAGCTTGACCAGTCCGGCGTCTTTCTTGAACTTTTCCGACATGCCGGTGTAAAACTGGTACCCGAGTTTCTCCGTCTGGATCGCCATCTCCATGATTTCGCCAATCGAATACGTGTTCATTTCTTCTCCCTAGTATTATGATATTCCATGATTTTTACATTCTGATAAAGGATTGCCCAGGGGCAATAATAGCGTGATACTCCATGGGTGTCAACCGTATTTTTTTGACCTCTCGGGGACGTGGATCACGGCAGCACCGAGGATGTCGACTGCGGCCTTTCGTGTTGACAATTTTATCGTGTTTTGCTACAGTTTCGCCGTATCTGCGTAGCATTGAAACGGGACCTACAGTTCGTCTTACAGGAGGGAGCCATGGGGGAAAAGCTTGCGATTGTTATTGGCGGGGGTCCTGCCCCGGGGATCAACGGCGTGATCAGCGCGGTCACCTTTGAAGCGGTGAAGCAGGGCTTGGAGGTGGTCGGTATCTACGACGGTTTCAAATGGCTTTCCAAGGGAGACACGTCGAAAACCATACGTCTGGACAATGGAGAAATAACACGAATCCACCTGCGCGGCGGATCAATTCTGCGCACGTCACGCGAAAATCCAACCAAGAGCCCGGAGAAGATGGCCAACGTGGTAAAGGCACTGGCTGACCTCGGCATCAAATATCTCG
>DMNE01000362.1:0-7774 GCA_003453735.1 Nitrospiraceae bacterium
AAGATTACGTTATCAGAATAGCTCGTGTGCGCGAAAATCCCAAAGAGATAAGAATGACCACGGATGCGTATCGGTCCCGCACCGGTAAGACACCGGAAAGAGGACAGTCTGTAATGTTTGATACGTTGATACCGGGCCACGTGGAGAGTATAACGGAGGGGGAGGTAGTCATCCGGTTCACCGCACCGGCGGGATATGTTGCGCAGACTCCATTCGGGCTCGGGCATATCCGGGAGACCCAGAAGAGTTATGAACTTGTGGTTGATGCCAAGAAAGGGGAACTTATCCGCACAGCTCATCTTGTCGGGCGCATTTCCGAGGTGGATGAGAATTTCATTACTCTCGACTATCGGAATCCTTTGGGCGGCGAAGCGCTAATATGCGATGTGGCTGTCGAAAAAATTGAGGCCGTGCAATCGGCAGAGAAGACAGAACACGATGGCGGCGGGAAGTGAGAGGGATTCAAGAGTAGTTGTAGTTGGAAAAGGACAGATAATCGGGATACGCTTATGTTATGCTTTCGTTGGCGTATCGGCTCAATACTCATGAGATGGCGGTCGGCGTCGATTTCAAGCAGTTCAATCAGTTGTTCAATCAGGTCGTCGGCAAAGCGGTGAGGCATCGCAGCCCGTTTCTTATCTGCCGTTGTTCTTTTCCTATAGCGCGGTCTTGCTTGATGAGTGGGAGGCATGACCTAATTCAGCGCAGGGCTGAACATCTCCTTCCGAGGCGTGGGTTAGGACGGGGCGCAACACAATGAAGCCCTAGAATATGAACTGGCCTGGGCTATAAACCTGTACTCGACGAGTCATACGCATAGCTATGGCTAGAGGTTTATCTTTTAACATGATGAGGTCTTGTCTAATGAGACAACGGAGGGACCTATGAGGAACGGTGTTTTTCGTACTGCGATCGTGATGCTTGTTTGCGGCCTGCTCCTGTTCCCCTTTTTGTGTCAGGCCGGATCCGTCAAGATACCTGGCTATAACGGATCGTCCATAGCATCCATGGCACCTCCGACGCGAACTACGATGCCTGCTCCGCAGCCTTCAATCACGATCAATTTGCCCGGCTTTTACGGGCCGACTGTGACACCGCCGGCGCCAAACGCACTTCCTACAAATCCGCAGATTGTACAGGGGGTCTCTCAGAACGGAATCATATTGAACAGTGCAAATGACCAGCTCACGATTCAGCAGGATCAGCCGCAAGCTATCATCAACTGGTCATCTTTTAACATCGGCGCGAATGCGTCGGTCTACTTCGACCAAAAGACTGTCTACCAACAGACCAACGGCACTAATGCCACAGGGTATACGAACTGGGTCGTCCTGAACCGCATTTTTGATAGTAATCCCAGCATGATTTTCGGGAAACTCACGGCGGACGGAAAGATCTATCTTATCAACCAGAACGGCATCCTTTTTGGTCCAGGCTCAACGGTGAACGTCAACAGCCTCATAGCCTCGGCGTTGAATATCAAGGATGAAGATTTCCTTAGTAGAACGCTGAACTTCTTGTACGATTCATACTCTACAACCGGGAAATTTTTTTCGCCAGCTACTGCCCCGACCGCGGCTGTCTCAAATCTCGGGGAGATCAACGCCGGCTTAGGGGGATACGTTTTTCTTATGGGGCCCCGCGTGGAGAATATAGGTTTGATAAATGCCCCCGTCGGTCAGATCGGTCTGGCTGCTGGGACGGCAGTAGACCTCATGCTCCCTGCAATTAGCATAAATCAGGGTGTTACGAGCTTCACAAGAACGGCCCTGATAGTCGACGTGATAGCTGGGTTTGGTGAAGCAGTGAACAGGGAAGGCGGACAATTGATCTCAGACGAAGGCCTTGTCGGGATGTATGGCGGGGTGGTAAACGAGGATGGCCTAATCCGTTCCGAATCGTCGGTCACTCAGCACGGGCAGATCGAGCTTATTGCGCGGGATCAGATCAGCACAGGCAATAACAGCTTAATTGAATCTCCGATTTCCAATTCGTCCGACACCGCCTCCTTCTCCCTCCCTTTTTCAGCAGGTATCATAAATTTGCATGGTGATTTTGCGAACCCTGATTTTACCGGTGCGACCCCCCCCTCACTCATCGAGCTGAAAGGAGTTATCGATGCGCCCTCCGGATCGGTGGCTGTGAATGCTCGAGACCGCGTATTCATCCATACGGGCAGCAGCATTAACGTCGGCGGCGCCTGGAGCAACGAGGCAGCTACAGCGACAGAGATAGCAGTTCAGTTAAACAGCGTCGAGTTGAGGGACGCATACGGGCAGAAGGGCGGCTTGTTGCAGGGACAGACAATCAACACGACTGTCATGGCAGGATCCTCGATTGGGAACATCTCCNNCGGTGAGGTCCTCGCCCTGCAAAAGACAGCCAAGGAGCAAGCTGTCAACGGAGGAACGATCAATATTAACGCAAGCGACAGCGGAGACGTTGTTGTCAAGCAGGGCGCCATACTGGATTTCTCAGGAGGCGGAATACGTTACAGCGGGGGCGCACTGAATACTACTGAACTCCTTTCCGGTACAAATATTTATAACATCGCCAACGCCCCTTCCAATATTCAGTATGACGCGATTATCGGGCAGTATCAGAGGACTTACGACCGTTTCGGTATGACGGTAACATATTCGGGTCTTTACTACGGCGGGGCATCGCCGTTGAATACAACTTCTATAAGTAGCTTTACCAGCGGAGGCAACGCTGGCACCCTTCAGCTCGTTGCCGGGACCGTGGCTCTCGACGGGCAGCTGAACGCGGCAGCAACGCGCGGACTTTTTCAAAATACCGCGGTACCTTACGACAGTTCGCCTGATTCTGCCTACACGCTCGCCGTGCTGCAGGGTCTTGCAATCCCGACGGGCGGAAATCTGATCATCGGCAATACACCTAATCTAAGCGGCAACGTGGGGACTTCAGATACGGGTGTAAAAGAAATCGTCGTCCGCGCACAAACAACGCCACTTCAAGCAAACTTTGGCGCAGATCCAACGCAATTCCCGCTACCAACTCAGCAGACGGTCATCTCCGCAAGCACAGTGAATGCGGCAGGTCTGGGTAGCCTTTCCCTTAACGCCAATACGACGATAACAGTGAATGGTGACGCGCATATCCAACTATCGACCGGCGGAACCTTCAATGCATATGCCCGCCGCATCGAGCTAGCAGGAGATATCAGCGCCCCTGCCGGCACAATCAACCTTACTCTTTCTGACTATATCTTGCCACCTGATACACAGTTAACTAGCAAAATATTCCTCGCTTCCGGTAGCCGTCTGGACGTATCTGGAGAAAGGATCGACAATAGCCTTGTCGGGCAATCGCCCAACGCGTCTATTATAAACGGCGGTCAGACCGGTGGAGGGACCATCAACCTTCTGGATGAAACTGATGCAGGAGAAGGTGTCTTTATAGCGACCGGAGCGGTGGTGGATGTGAGCGGCGGTTACACCATCGGCCAGACGGGGAAGGTTACGGGCGGGAATGCCGGAAAACTGAATATTCAAGGGTCGAATATTATGCTGAACGGAGATCTCAGGGGATATTCCCTTGCCGATCCAAACGGTGCGATATCCGGAGGCTCCATAACCCTGTCCTCGACCAATATAACCGTGGACCGTACAGCTCCTGCGTGGCCAGACAATTTCTCGGCTGATGATGATGTTCCAACCCATCTGAATGGCAGATTCGTTCTTGCCGAAAACCGGCTTGATAACACGGGTTTCACCCAGGTCACTCTCAACAGCCTTAATGATATCTATATAAACACACCAATCACCACGTCGCTTGTCAGGCTGCACGATCCGTCGACGGCCCTTCAAAGAGCCTCTGCCAGCGGCTCAGGCCAAGCTCCTGCGCCGGACCTTATCAGCCTCGACGAGTCCAATGCCTTTATGGCCGGCTCTTCGTCTTTCTCATTTAATGCCGGTAAAATCTTTGCCGGCAGCTACCCAGAGGCTACGGGCAATATGAGAATTAATATCAATGGCACCGAGCAACTTGCTGTTTCCCCAGGAGCTGTGGTGAGCACAGCGCCGGTCCCGTCAAGCCAGATTAACCCTTCAATTAACCTGTCCGCGCCTGCTCTAGTCGATATGTCCGGCACCCTCCAGTCTCTTGGCGGACAGATCAAAATCGCGACGACCGGCGGTGCGGAAGTAAATGGTCTGCAGGTAGGCGATGTGTATATTGGTAAAAACGCCCAAATTCATGCCAATGGGTATTCCCGTCCTGATACTACGGCGGCCATTTCAGGATTAGGGGTGAACTACACCTCCGTTGGAGGCGGACGTGTCAGCCTAACGGCACAAAATAATGTGCTTCTGGAGGAGAAATCTTCCATTGACGTATCCGGATCTAAACCTGTAGAAACCGTGTTGCAGTCCGGCGATGGCAAGATTATTTCCTATAATGACGCGAGCGATCCGGGCAGCCTCTCTTTGACCTTTCAAGGCAGCCTGACATGGAGCGGCGACGTACAGGCCCAGGCGCAAATGGCGGGTGTCAGGGGCGGGACCTTGACCATCAGTGGTACAGGTACATCGCTGCCTGTTCATTCCGGGGACATCCAGAAATATGTTGCTGCGGGATTTGACGACGTGACCCTGCAGAGCAAAGGTATCCTGCAGTTCATCGGCTCAAGTGGCTCAAGTGCAACAGTTGTGGGGCGGCAACTGACCCTTGATGCTCAGGAGATATCCGGCACCGACGGGAACACGGTAGCATTGCAGTCTCCCTGGATAACGCTTGAAAACACTTCAGGTTTTTTGGCAGCTGGGTCGCCGACATCAGGGACAGGACATCTTATTCTTACGAGTACGGGCTGGCTCGATCTGAACGGAAGCATTAATATAAGCGGATTCAAGGACGTGAGTCTGGAAGCCACGAGAGACATCCGCTTGAACTCTTACTATAGTCCGAATGTGGAAGCCTCGGAAGGAACACTCTCGACGGGCGGAGACCTGATCATGAAGGCAGACAGAATATACCCCGCGACCCTCTCCGCATATTATCTTTATTCGGCCGGCAAGATAACTATACTTCCAGCGGACACACCCGTCGGAGGGACTATCTATTCCGCCAACGGCAGTCTGACAGTTGGGGCCCAGGAAGGTATCGAGTTGCAGGGTGTGTTGGCAGCCCCCATGGGAACCATCACCCTTCAGAATTACGTAGGAGCTGATCCGAGCACAAGCACAGGCGGCCGGATCTATCTTGCGGACGGGAGTGTCGTGACAACGGAAGGCAATGCGACGGTCAATTATGGCCAACTCGATGTGAACGGCACCTGGACTATCATGGACAGTAAGAACAACACACTAACCGTGGGCAATGCCCCCCCAACGGCAGTGACCATCAATGCGAGTGGCGGGGAGGCTATTGTCCGGAGCCAGGCCCAGATCATTACTGGAGGTGGAGGGGCTGTTTTTGCATACGATTTTCAGCCCGGAATAGAAGGATCCGTCAATCCTCTCACAATTTCCGGCCGCTATGTCGTCTTTAAGAACAATTCCCTTCAGATGCCCGGGGACGAAGTCTATTTAAAGGGAGGGGGAGGTCTCAGTGCAGGAATGTATACCCTGCTCCCGCTGGGTCCAAATTATCCTCAGAATGCCCAATACGCTTTCATGCCGGGGGCGTATATTCTCCAGCAGCTGACGGCAGGCGCCTCCCTGCCGGGACAAGGGTCTTTATCAACAGACGGATTTTCCCTCACTGTCGGATATACCGGTGTGGCTGGTACATCGATACTAAGTACGCAGCCGCTCGTGTATAGCGTAAGGCCCGCTTTAGATGTCCTGAAAGAAGGGAATTTCGATGAAATGCAAACTTTAACTGCAGGCAATGCCGGTGATCTCAAGATTGTAGGGAAGACAGCGATCATTGACGGAGTCCTAAAGGGCAGTGCCTTAGAAGGCTTTCAGGGCGGATCAATCACCCTGATCGGAACGAATATTAATGTTCAGGCCTCGACCACGCCCCTGTCTTCCGGATTTAATTATACGACGCTGCTTCCCAGCGAACTCCAAGGTACCCTGAGCGTGAGCTCTTCCAGTCTCTCTGGGCAGGGATTGCAGGCAATCTACCTAGGGGACCCGACAGGGACTGACAATATAACTAACAATATAACGATCGCCGGAGGATCGATCCTCACAGCTCCGGTCATATCTCTTACAGCTAATACGATGATCAATATTGGAAAGGGAGCGCAGCTTCAGGCCCTGGCACAGAACGGAATTGGCGAGATCGATCTGAACTCGCCGTCCGGGACGCTAGTCGTCGGAACGGCCGCTATGCTTCACGCCTCCCATGTAGTCAATATTAATGTCGGCTCTCAGGACTTCCAGGGAAACCTGAAGGTAGACGATAGCCCTCTGACCCTAAAAGGAGCGGATATATTCTTTGTCCCTGATTCAGCCACAGAGACGCCAAAGCCGGGCATCATCTACATTACAGAAAGCACATGGAGCAGGTACAGCGCTGGGGACATTATTCTCGATGCCAATGAAATCGGTTTTATGGGATCGGGATCATTCGACCTTTCGGCTGCCAGCAGCCTGACGCTGGATGCTGCCTCAATTGTGAATGCCGGGTCTTCAGTGACGCTCAGCGCCCCGACTGTTGGCCTCAAGAACTCGGGGAATGCTTTGAACACCCCGGGCTCGGCGGGCACGGGAACATTTACTGTAGGCACTGTGGGCGCGGCGGATGTGGTCAAACAGATCAACATCAGCGGGGACATTCTTTTCAACGGTTTCAAAACCATTTCACTCAACAGTTATGGTGATGTGACATTGATGGGGAAAGGAAGCCTGACAACGGGAAACGCGGCTCTGAATATCAGCGCTGCGCGTGTTACGACCACGACTACGTCCAGTGCGGTCGCGAATCCCGATGGCACTATGTCCTCGCCTATAACAGCGGCCAATTTTGTGGTATATACCGGCGCCAATTACTATAACGACCAACAACAAAATAAACTCAACCCCGCCGCGGCCATTACAATTAGCAATAGCGGCGGGNNACCAAACACTCACCCCCACCGCGCCCATTACGATTAGCAATAGCGGCGGGAGTCCGGGTCAGTCCTCCACGCCAGGGGGCACACTCGAGTTTCTGGCGACGAGAATTGATCTTTCAACGACATTGCAGCAGGACGGCGGGACGATCAGTCTCATCTCGATGGTTGGTACGACCGGTACGGCAGGCACCGGCGGTATATCCCTTCATAGCGGGGCCCAAATCCTAGCGGCAGGGACCGATGACGCGCCCGGCGGCAGTGTCACACTGCAATCGGACNNGCGGCGGCATCATCATGGAAGCTGCCTCCCTTGATGCTAGCGGGGCTGTCTTGAAACCGGCTTCCGTGATCGACGTTTCGGCCGGGAAGCAGGGTGATGCCGGGCTTATCAGCCTCCAAGCGCCGGTGGGAGGCATCACGATAAAGGGAGAGCTCAAGGGAAAGGCCCAAGGCGGCGTGGGAGGATCCCTTGTTGTTGATACCTATCAGGTTTCGAATACGNNGCAGTACTCAGAACAGCAGTGCCCAGAACAGCGGTACTGATATGGGGCAGCTTCTTGACACCATCGCGGCTGGCGGTTTCACGGAATCCGTTGCAATACGTGCGCACGTCGGAAACATCGATATAGCTCAGGATCAGACGTTGACGGCTAACCACGTCCAACTTACCGCAGATGACCAGGCCGCTGGATCGGGACAGATCAACATTCATGGAAAGATTGACGCCTCAGCATCTCCCACTGC
>DMNE01000362.1:7780-17626 GCA_003453735.1 Nitrospiraceae bacterium
ATCATCAGCCAACGGTTCTGTTAATCTTAAGTCTGCAGGGACGATCGATGTCTCAGGAAAGGGGACTGGCCAGGGAGTCGTCTATATTCGTGCGCAGCAAGATGGGAACGACGTAAGCGGAAATGACGTAAAAGTGAACCTCACCGGCGGCTCGATTACGGGCGCGTCAGCGGTTTACGTGGAGGCGTTCAAGACGTATTCATCTAACACGCCCGTTAGCTTTGATGCAGGCGACGGCATCAGAGTATATCAACGAGGCAAAAAACTATTATACCAATAACAATATGGTCGTGTCCCGGCTGACGGCAGAAGCGCCAGCCATAACACCGGTTCTGCATCTCCTTCCCGGGATCGAGGTGGACACTACCAACAATAGCGACATCACAGTAACGGGCCAAGTCCTGCTAAAGGGATACCGCTTTGGAAGCGAACCGGGCGTTCTCACTCTCCGTGCTTCAGGAAACCTCAATATAGACAATAATATCGTGGACGCTCCTACCCCGATTAAAAAGCTCACCGCTTCTGCAGTGCGTAATTCATGGGGCTTCAATCTCGTTGCTGGTGCCGACACGTCAAGCGCCGATTATATGGCTGTAAACAACAATGGCGGAGGAAACCTAACCTTCGGGAAGAACATCGAGAATCCAGTAGTGGTTTACACCGAGAGCGCCCCTATACGTTTTGCCTCCGCGGGCAGCACCACGATCTACAATGGCCCGTCGGCTCCAGCTCCCGGTTATATGATAAACGGCAGTATGTCCTACACCCTCGCCTCGTTCAACGGCTCAATCGAGGGCGATGTGGGGACGGACCTTGTGATCATTGGCGGGGCAATTCAGACTGCCACGGGGGATATTGATATCTCGGTCGGCAGAAACCTCAATATTACAGATGCCATGGTACAGGGGGTCGATACCTTCGGCGCTATCCGTACGACCGGCTGGTCTAAGTCGATTACCAAATACTCTACTTACACAGAAGGTGGGAACATTACGCTTGATGTGGGCGGAAATGTTGGCAAGAGCTTGCCCGGAGGGCTATGGACAACGGCGCTCCCGACAAATAATAGTCAATGGGATTCTGCGAGTGGAGATAATCAGTCGGGGTTCAGTTGGTCCGCCAGTTATGTCGTGGATTCGAATTCTTCTCAAACGGTAACAACAGGTCTGGCCACTATGGGTGGCGGCAACCTTGTGGTGCGCACCGGCGGGGATTTCCTGACGCAGGCCGGTACATTCGGCCAGAATGATCAGGGAAACCTTATCATCTATGCCGGAGGGAATATTAATGGCAGGTTCCTGAACGCGAAAGGCAAAGTAGAAATTAATGCTATGGGCAACTTCGGCACTCCCAGCAACCGGCAGATGGTCGAGGTCTTTGACAGCCAGATAAACCTGACCACCCAGGGCGATATTGAGCTTGCAGCTGTGATCAATCCCTTTCTTGCAACACNNCTTTTTTGCGACACTTACCACTTATACGAATTTTGACAACGTTCAAGCAATCAATGCCGGCTTCTCGGAAAATTCCTCTCTCAGTCTGAAGGCGGGGGGCAATGTGACGTTCGGCGACAAAGATCCTTTCCGTAATCTTCCGGATACGGACGAAATATTACCGCCCACTCTGAACGTGGTAGCCGGCGGGGATATTCGATTGATGAAGAACTTTGCCCTTCTGCCAGCTCCCACGGGCTCCCTCAGCCTCGTCGCCGGAGGGAGTATAGAGGGAAGTACCGATTCAGGAGCGAGGGCGCAAATCTTTATGTCCGATATGGCGCCGTCAGACGTATACACCGATGCCGTGCAACCTTCCCTGATTAATAGTCAGCTATTTTTGCGTACAGTTCACGCGACAATCCCCGTTCACGAAAAGGATACGACCCCGGTGGTGGTTCAGGCCGGGCAGGATATTAGAGACCTGGAACTGTTCCTTCCGAAAAAAGCGGAGATCACCGCAGAGAATGGAAATATACAGGACATCTTCTATTATGGTCAAAACATAAACGCCAATGATGTGTCGGAGATCCGGGCAATAAAGGGGAATATCTCCTTTAGTCTTGAGGGGCTTTCAGGTGTAAATATTGCCGATACAGGCATCGTGCAGGCCGGTCCCGGCAGTCTTCTCCTGCAGGCGGGTGGCTCTATCAACTTGGGCACAACGCAGGGAATACAGACGGTGGGGAATACTTTAAATCCTATTTTGGGAACCAAAGGGAGTGACTTAATCATCATTTCCGGATATAACCTGGATTTGCAGACGGCAGATGCCAACTCTCTTTTTGATACGATTCGTACCGCTGGCACGAATTATAGCACTCTCTTGGCCGAGGGCCAGACCGCTGAAGCCCAACAGGTTGTTGACGATACGAGAAAGCAGACCATAGAGCCTCTGCTCGGTTCGCCTTCCGGCAGCGGCAACATCAGCATGACAACCTCCCAGATCAGCACGGTTTCCGGACAGGACAACATCTATATTATTGCCAACGGCCAACTGAACGTTGGGAAAAGCACTTTTTTCAGCAACGCAACGGACGTACAAAAAACCGGCATATTTACGGCCGGGGGCGGGGGAATAAATGTCTATACGAACGGGGATGTCAATGTGAATGAGTCTCGTGTCATGACTTTTTTGGGCGGCGATATCACTGTCTGGAGCGACAACGGCAACATCAACGCCGGCCGCGGTTCGAAAGCACAGGTGAACGCCTCACCGCCTCAATTAGTTCCAGAACTCGATCCTAGTGGTGACATTATTGGTTACTCAGTTGTATTTACCCCTCCCGCAGTGGGCAGCGGCATCCGCGCCGTGACGTACGCCCCTGGCGGGGCAGCGAGTCTCGTCCCGGCACCGCCTCCTGGAAATATTTATCTTTTTGCTGCCCGGGGGACAATCAATGCAGGTGAGGCGGGCATCTCCGGAGGGCATGTCGTCCTTGGGGCAACTCAGATCCTCAATGCCGGAAATATCAGCTTTACGAGCGGCGCGATCGGGTTGCCGCAACCGGCTCCGGCGACCGGTATCAGCACATTATCCGGCACCGGGGCGGTGGCGCAGACCGCTCAGTTAGCGAGCGAAGTGGCTAGCATCGCTGCGACAACTGCAGAACAAGCATCACAGATGATCCAAGATATCATGGCGACGTGGTTGGATGTGAAGATTATTGACTTTGTACAAGATCAAGACCAATAAGGAGGACGAGAAGAAACCGTGCGAATGCAGAGAAGAGTTTCTTTTTTTATGAGGTGTTTGTTTTCAAGGGTGTTGGGAGTAACCTTAGGGTTAGTGTTTTTATCTGGGTTACTGGCCGTTCCGAATGCGCATGCGTGGTGGGACGGAAAGTGGAAGCAAAGAAAAAAGATCCAGTTTGACGCCTCATCCAAGGGCGCCGATATCAAGGAAAACCTTACTGACGTCCCAGTACTCGTCCGCCTTCATACAGGTAACTTCAGTTTCTCGAGCGCCAAGGCCGACGGGTCGGATCTCCGGTTCGTTAGCGCCGACGATAAATCCCCTTTGAAGTATCATATCGAGAAGTTTGACCCCAAAAACGAGATTGCTCTAATATGGGTAAAGGTTCCCAGAATATCCGGGGGTTCCAATCAGGATTCCATCTGGTTGTATTACGGCAACCCTTCGGCACCAGACGGCCAGGACTCAGGCGGCACTTATGATGTGAACCAAGTGGCAGTCTATCACATGAAAGAGCAGAGCGGCTCGCCAAAGGATGCAACGTCTTATGGCAATCATGCCGCATCATTTACAGGGAAGCTTGGGCTGCCGTCTATTATAGGAAACGGCGCGCAGTTCAGCGGAGCCGGTGAACAGATGACGATTTCAAAATCAGCCTCACTTAATTTTACTAAGGGGTTTACCTTCTCCACCTGGCTCCGCCTGAACGAGTCAGCAGGCAATGTCCATCTCTTCTCGTGGGACGACGGAAACCAGGCAATTATTATCGGCCTTGATGACGCGAAGGCTTACTGCAGCGTTAGCACGGGTAGGGGGAAGACGTCCAGCACCCCCAAGACAGCGGCTTTGACTCCGAAACAATGGCATCATTTAGCAGTCACCATTGACCCAGGTAAGCAAATCACGCTGTACCTTGACGGCAAAGAAGCCTCATCAAGTAAGCTCCAGGGGACAGTTCCAGCGCCCTCTGCGGACATCATTATTGGTGGAGCGGCGAAAGGAGGCAATGCTTTTTCAGGGGACCTGGATGAGGCAGAGTTGTCGAATATAGCCAGACCGGCCGGCTGGATGAAGGCGGCTTTTCAGGGCCAGGGACCAGAGGGCTTGCTGACTTCTTATCTGGAGGAAGAGTCCGGCGGAGGCGGCAGCGAATCACTTACCGTTCAGCTCTTGAGGGTAATCGTCCGGACTATTACCCTCGACGGATGGCTTATTATCGGATTTCTGGTAATTATGGGATTTGCGTCGATGTATATTTTTACGCTGAAACTCACAACACTCCGCAAGACAAGGAAAGGGAACGAAGCATTTTCCGAGTCTTTCCGGAGTATTGATCATCCCCTGGCGCTGCTTGAAAAAGATCAGGAATTCCCCGAATCATCACTCTATCGGGTCTACCAGGCAGGATGCGAGGAATTGGCTGGCTGGCTGGAGAGGAAAGGTGAATACTTCAAAGAAGGCAGTGGGCTTTCAGGGAGAGCCATGAGCGGTTTTAGGGCAGCCATAGAGAAAGAGGCTATGTATGAAAGCAGAAAGCTGTCCGCTGGTATGGTCATTATGAACATGAGTGTTGCCGGCGGGCCTTTTTTGGGTCTCCTGGGAACAGTCTGGGGGGTTATGAATACGTTTGCTAGCCTGGCCGAGAGCGGTGAAGCAAATCTCACGGCTATAGCGCCCGGCGTTGCCTCAGCGCTCGCCTGCACTTTGGCCGGTCTCATGGTTGCGATTCCCTCCCTGTTTGCCAGCAGTTATATCAATAGCCATATGAAGGATATGAACGCTGACGTGAATGTTTTCATGGATGATTTTATTCTCAAACTGGAAGAGGAATTAGGAGATGCGTCATGAGAAAGAACCCTTATGATGACCTGAAAGTGTACGATGAGATCAATGTGGTTCCCATGCTTGACCTGGCCTGGAACCTTCTGCTGGTGTTCATGATTGTCGTGACGGCGTCGGTACAGGGTATCAGTGTCAACCTTCCCAAAGCGAGCGCCGCTGCCAGTAAAATTCAACCAACGACTAAAGCTATCACTATTACTGCGGAGGGGACAATCTTTCTCGACAGCATTCCCGTGACCATGGGAGAACTGGAGGACAGGCTTCGGCGATACAAGGCAGCGGACCCTAATTTTCCGGTGGTAGTCCGAGGGGATGAAAAAATATCGTACAAGGGCGTTATCGATGTATTGGATGTGTTACAGAAGCTTGAGATTACCCAGATTGGACTCGTAACGCAGAAGCTCGTCAAGTGACCCTATAGGGAATATCTTGAAGTAACAGAAAACGTGTCCCATAAACAGATTAAGAAGAAGACTTCCGTTGTGTCATGGGTTTTCCTTGGTTTACTGGTCATCCTGCTAGGCGCGGCGGTGTACGTAGTGAAGTCGGTTCTGTCCGACGATAGCCCGCGGAAAAAGATTTCCATCACTACGGTGAACCTATTGAAGCCGCCTCCGCCGCCTCAGATAAAGGAAAAACCGCCTGAACCAGAACCTCCCAAGGAAATCCCGAAGAAAGAAGAGATCATAGCTCCCGGACCAAAGGACGAATCGCCGACTCCTCAGAACAAGCAGGACAATACCCCTGCCGGAAACAAATTGGGCTTGGATACTGAAGGAACTGCTGGAAGCGATGCCTTTGGGTTGGTCGGCAACAAGGGAGGGAGAAGCATTACTCTTGGTGGGAGTGGCGGCGGTGGTGGTCTGGGACAGCTGTCTCTTCTGAGCAAATTTGGCGGGTATGCCCATATCGCGGAGGCAGAAATCAGGAAAAAGGTCATGAAGCGTTTGGAAGAAGAAGGGGGGATGCCCAAAGGAAGGCTTGAGGCAGTAGCCAGGATAAGATTGGACAGAAATGGCGAAGTAATCGAATGTCGGATAGTAGGGTCTTCAGGAAATCACAATATGGACGATGCGATTAATCAGGCCCTTGATCATATGAAAATAAGCGAACCACCTCCGGACGGGATGCCCCTGAAAATGGACATAAAGTTTTCTTATCAGGGCTGATATCATAGGAATGGCCCGGCCGAGTTAAACTTATTTTACGGGCAACACTTCTTTTTGCAGAATGATTTTAGTATGCCTATTGGATTCGTAAGGGACAGGGTGCAAAAAGGGCTCCCAGCCGCGAACATCGAAATCCATCCTGTCTGCCGGCTGTTGCGAGTTTATTGTTTCGGACACAATGTCTCTGCATACGCAACGGTTCTTGAAGAATTCAAGAAGGGAGGAAAGCATATGAAAAAAAGAGCGTTCGTTAGAGGCATTATATTAATGAGTTTTTTATCAGCAGTCTTTCTAACTGCTTGTGGATCATCAAGTACAGCAGGTCCTACCCCTTCAACGTTCTCGGTTGGTACTAACCCATCGACCATTGCTATAGATGCCTCAGGCAATGTGTGGGTCACCAACCAAGGCAGCAATACCGTTACAGAGTTAAGCTCCAGTGGGGCACTGCTTAACACATTCACCGTTGGCACTGAGCCATACGGCATCGCCATAGATGCCTCAGGCAATGTGTGGGTCACCAACACAGGTAGCAACACCGTTACAGAGTTAAGCTCCAGTGGGGCACTGCTTAACACATTCACCGTTGGCACTGAGCCACACGGCATCGCCATAGACGCCTCGGGCAATGTGTGGGTAGCAAACCAAGGCAGCGACACACTAACCGAGTTAAGCTCCACTGGGGAACTGCTTTACACACTCACGATTGGCCCCGAGCCATATGGCATTGCCATAGACGGCTCGGGCAATGTGTGGGTCACAAACCAGGGCAGCAACACCGTTACAGAGTTAAGCTCCACTGGGGCACTGCTTGGCACACTTGCAGTTGGAAATCAGCCAAGCGGCGTCGTCATAGATGCCTCGGGCAATGTGTTGGTAGCAGATTATGCCGACGCCACTGTCACGGTCTGGAAGGGAATGGCGGCAGGGCCACAGTTCAAGCCATATAGCGGTCCTATTTGGCCATACTGATATTTGCCTCGGTGCCGCGTCAGATGCAGAATCTCGCCGGGAGCCCGGACTCCTGAGGGAGTGCGTGCTCCCGGCACAGTGGACTTGCTGTAAACCTCATGTGAACATGAGGTAGTTCCTCTGTTACCGGACGGAAAGAAAACGCCAACAGGGCAAGGACATAACCAGAGATGGAATGTCTAAAGGAAACATGAGGCGGAATCCATATACGTAGCGAAGAGCTAACCGGCTATATGGCGTAAAGGAGGACGAGCTGACGTGAATAGGCGGGGCATGATATCCGGAAGAACCGAATTGACGTGAAGCCGGACGGGCTATGGAGAAGGGATGCATCTTAGCCAGGGAAGCCCTCCTTTATTTTTGAAAGTGGTCGCAAGCGGTCTATCGTCAAAAAAACGTGCTTTGCTTCCTGCTGTGAGTTTATTGTTTAGGAGATAACTTTTCTGCATATGTGCCGGTTCTTGAGTGTGCAGCGTGCATCTCTGATGCCATGGATAATGCTTTTCCAAACTGAATGTTTTTGATGAATCCCTCCGCGATATCTCTTGTATATTGTGTATTTGTCTGAATCCTTACTCCCTTAACACTTGCAGGTTCTTCGTGAAAAAGATTTAAGTAATCTTCATAAATATTTCTCGTATGCGTTATCCATTTGCCGATATCGAGCGTCCCGGACTGAACCACGATGACCTTGATCTTCAGGTTAATGGGCCATCCAACTGATTCATCAGTGATGGTCCCTTCAGGAGCGTTTGTATCCCAGACATAACTGAGGATTTTCCCGTTTTTAAAAGCGACAAGAATCTGAAGTGCCTGGTCATTACGTCCTTTTTTTCTGACGTCTCCCTGTGAGGGCAGTCTTAATGCTTTCCATGTCCAACTGATATGGGAGGATTTGTCAAGATCAACAGAGACGTTCCGTTCAACAGCAAAGGACGATTGGCTGCATTTGACGTGAAGAACATTGCCGCCCTCTGAGACGACTTTGACATCCGCTTTACCTTCTCTTAACCTGATATTCCAAGGCTTCGGGATATCACCCGTTTCGGATCCACCATTAAAATCAAGAGACATGAAAGATACCTCAGCGGCATTCACAGCCGCTTCGGGAAAACAGACAAAGAGCATTAGAAAGAGCGTAAGAACGATTATTAATACTATATACCCCTTGGAGTTTGCCAATAAAGATCGCAGATCCTTATACTCCCAGCGCCATTGCTGCACAGGGCTTTCGGCGTCTGAACGTGAAAAATGCCAAAAAAAAAGTGACTAGGATATCGTACATATAGCGTAGACGGCAAGAAAAGTTTTTAGACGACACTTTCACAATCCTGCGGCAAGAAACATCTTTGATTTACGCCAAAAGATGTGACTGCCCAAAATTAATGATGACCCCGAATTTTTTAAAGTTGAGTTCGAGTGCGACGAACTTTTTAGTGAAAAAATAAGATGAAGAATCCTGCTCGTCACAGTGGAAGGGCCAAACTTTTTGTCTATTGAGAATATGAAAAAACCACTTATGACAACTCTGGAATATATCATAAGCAGCACCAGTGGCGGTTGCACTGCATTTTTGAAATGAGAAATCCGTACAGCAAAAGAATTGCTTTCTCTGGCAAGGGGAATTCTCTGCCCTCGAAGATAAGCGCCGCAACAAGATCTGGGCGCAACAGCAGTTCAACCATGCGGAGAAACCTCAGCATGAAAAGGTTATACCACAGAAGTATTACTTAGTTATTACGACAGTGTGATATTTTCATTAAATAAACTACGCCGGATCACATACTAAACAGCCGTGGTCTCTTCTGTTGGCAATGACTCACGGCTCTTTCGGTTCTTCCTTGTTTATTCATCACCTTGAAGAATTTGCAAGGATTGCACAAAGGTGAGCAGTATATTTGGCTATTCAATACTCAGCAACTTGATCCTGACGGGGGAATTTTTTTGGACCTGAGTGGGGAATTGTTCCGGACCTCAACACTTGGCCTGCGAGACACCCTTACTTATTCCCTGCAACGTACTTCATTAATCTTTGCCTATTTGTAGCATGAATTTGTAACGCATGTAACGCAATCTTAACTTGACATTCTTACTATTTGCTTTTAAACTGACGGAAAAGGTTACTTTGCTGACCTCATAAGAGGTGAGGCACCAGGAAGCCCACATTGGAAGCGCAATGCTTTGATGCGGGCTTTTTTCTTAATTAATTTTGGCGGGAGAAATGAACCGGCTTGAAATCACTTTTATTGTGCAGCGTTATGGCCTGTTCAAATCGTTCCAGCCCAGCACATCGTCCTTCCAGCTCCTTGGCCCGAGGCTTGCGGGCATCTTGGGATTTTAAGGAAAAGATGTAGGAGATAAAGATCGAAACAGCTGAGATAAATCGGAACAGAGTAACATCCGAAAAAGAAATGTTGTCTTGTCGTGCAAGGTTGTTAGAATAAAGCAAAGCAATTTCCCATAATAATAGTAATAAGGAATAGTAATAAGGAGTGTAAGCTNNATAATGAATATGAAGAAGGAGTGTAAGCTATGAAATCCTTTGTTTGCAAAGTGTTGTTTATTGTTCTCATTGCTTTTGCGACGAATGCCTTTGCTGAAAATCACGATAAGCCAGATGTCCATGTGGGTGATCGTTGGTCCTGGCAGCATACCAATGGTTTGGCAAACGAGA
>DMNE01000369.1 GCA_003453735.1 Nitrospiraceae bacterium
CAATACTCATATGCCGTCGAAGGCCCGATTTTTGTAGCTTTCGCAGGGCATCCATTTTCCCCTTGACTGATACGCCTGGCTGAGGGCAAAGGCGGCGAGAAAGGGGACTCTTATCGAGCCCTCCCTATGTTATCTTGAAAAGGCGACGCCCTAATGCTCTTTGGTCAAAAAAGAAAGGAGGCGGGCGACCATAACAGCGCATATGCCGCCCACAAGGGCGCCGAATGCAGCTATGAACCCTATGATGACAAAAACCACGGAGAGGACAAAAAAGGAGTTCAGATCAAATGTCCGGCCAAAGAGTGCTCCAAAGTCGTGGGCAACTGCCTCCCTCCAGCCACTGCCCACTGCCCCCCCAAGGAGAAGGTCCATGCTGAGGGCGATCACAACTCCCATGATGCCACCAACGAGACAACCGATATAAAATGCCTTTTTCATGATCCCTCGTGATACCGTAATAGCCGATATTCTCTACTCTGCCGCTGCTGAATGTTGAGAAGTGACTGAGAATCATAAAGGTAACACGCAGTGCACCAACGCATCCGTTCCGTCCCCAATTAATCCGTTATCCCGTATTTCTTCAATTTCCGGTACAGGGTCGCAAGATCGATACCGAGCATCCTTGCAGTTTCCTCCTTATTCTTTTGGTGGGCGCCATAAACATTCTCTATGAGCTTTTTCTCGAAGTCATCAATAGATGTCTTCAGGGCCGATACCCCTTCCTGTCCCTTGGTAACGGCATCGTGTTTTTTCAATTTCTCAGGAAGCTCATTGAGCGTAATGTGATCNNGGATACTGCATGATAACCTGCATCGCGCTGCCGTCTGCACCCTTTATCGTCTTTTTGTTCTCTTCGGAAAACTTTTTCACGAAGTGGTTTACGAGGAGAGGTATATCATCTTTCCTTTCTCTCAAGGGAGGGACCTTAACTTCTATGACATTCAGCCGGTAATAAAGATCCTCCCTGAATTTTTTTTCTCTGATCTTTTCCTCAAGGTCCTGATTTGTCGCCGTTATTAATCTGACATCCACCAACCGGGGACGTACATCACCAAGAGGGGTAACTTCTGATGATTCAAGGACCTTCAGCAGTTTCGCCTGGAGATTGACCGGCATGTCGCCGATCTCGTCAAGGAAGAGTGTTCCCTGGTGTGCCAAAGAAATAAGCCCCGGCTTATCCGCAACAGCACCGGTAAACGCGCCCTTCTTGTAACCGAACAATTCCGATTCGAGGAGCCCCTCCGGTATGGCCGAGCAGTTTATGGATATGAACGGCTCGTTCCTTCTCGCGCTGTTACAATGGATTAATTCGGCAATAAGCCCCTTGCCCGTGCCGCTTTCTCCTATGATGAGGATATTGCTCCTCGTCGGTATGACTTTTTCCAGGGTGTCGAAAATAGCAAGCATTGTCTCTGACTCGGCGACGATGTCTTTGCATCCCATGCGCTGGCTCAACTGATGTTTTAGCGCTATGTTTTCTTCGATGAGCCTCTTCTGTTCCAAAACCCTCTTGATGGTGAGTTTAATCTCTTCATTGAGAAAAGGTTTCACAATGTAGTCTGCTGCCCCTTTTTTAATGGCGTCGACTGCTGATTCGATAGATGCAAAAGCAGTCATGATGAGCACCTGAGTATCAGAACTCAGCTCCTTGGTCTTCTCAAGAACTCCAAAACCGTCCATCTTTCCCATCTTGAGGTCCGTGAGGACAACATCGAAGTGCTCCTTCCGGAGATCCTCTACCGCCTCTTCTCCACTGTAGGCAAGCGCCACCGAGTACCCCTCGCGCTTGAGGAGAAACTCAAGGGCCTTGCAAATATCCCTCTCGTCATCAACTACCAAGATCTTCGAACTCATGCCTCCCCCTGAAGCGGCAGGGTTATTCTAAACCTGCTGCCGCTATTCACTTCGCTCTCCACGGTCATACTGCCACCTAGTTTTTTTATGATACTATAACTCACCGCCAATCCTAAACCCGTTCCTTTCTCTTTTGTGGTGAAAAACGGATCGAATATCCTGGTGATGTTCTCCCTTTTTATCCCGATCCCGGTATCCTCGAAGGAAATCGCAATGTTCCCTCCGTTTAACCCACTCCGTATCGTCAGAGTCCCTCCCTCCGGCATTGCATCCACGGCATTCAGAATCAAATTGACGAACACCTGCGAAAGCTGTCCTCCGTCAGTGGTGATCTCAGGCAGATCAGGGGAAAAATCCCTAACAATCGCAATCTCCTTTGCCCTTTTGTCATACTGGATGAGTGATAGAGAAGTCTCAATAAGGTTATTGATATTCCATTTCCGTAAGTCCACCGTAGGCATTTTCGAAAAACCCGAAAGCTGTTTGAGTATCTCCCCGATCCTGTTGATATGGAAATAGATAGTCCCGAGACTCTCTTTTTTAAACTCGTCCTGCTCCATATCTTTCAGTATCTGGACAAAAGAGAAGACCGATGTGAGGGGATTCCCTATCTCATGGGCGATCCCCGCGGTCAGCCTGCCGAGAGATGCGAGTTTTTCAGAGTGCATCATCTGCTCCTCCATCGTCTTCATCTCGGTCACGTCTTGTATAAGTCTGATATACCCGTGTGCATCGCCGCCGTTCCCCCTGATCGGAGCGGTGGTGATCTGGAAAAACCTGTCCTTCAGACCGAAGAGATTCGCTATGATTTCTGTCTGTATCTCGTTCACCGCATAGGAACTTATAATGGTGCAGTCAGTACACATTTCGTCGCAATGCATCCCAGTGATGTCTTTCCCCACCAGTTCCGTCATGACCGGATTTACCCATTTTATTTCTCCGTGCACATCTGCAAGGACGATTCCGCTTCCGATGGCACTAACAATAGTATTGAGCTTCTCCTTCTCCGCAAAGAGTTCCTCGGTCCTCTTGGTAACTTCGCGCTCCAGATTCTCGGCATATCCCTCGAGTTCTTTCTCATGTCGTTCTATCTCCTCAGCCTGAACCTTCTTCCGGTAAAAGACGATGAGCAACGTAGAAATGACACTCGTGGTCAGAAAGATCAGGAGGATGAGCCATGAATAGAACCTCATAGCCCGTTGAATCGACACTGTAACCTCGGAGTAAGGAGTAGACACAGCCACAATCCATGTTGAGTCTCCAACTGCTGCTCTGGAATAGGCGAGGACCTTATCCTCGCCTGAAGGAGCAACATAAATACCGTAGTGCTCATCCCTGCTTTCGATGATCTTCTTCTCCAGAGCGAATGATCTGTGACACTTAAAACACGAAGAGTCGGTTTGATAGAGATTCTTCCCCACCATACCCGGCTGCGTGGGATGATAAAGGAGATCGCCCTTGTCGTCCATCATCCATGCATACCCCCGTGATCCAGATTTTATTGATGCGAGGTACTCTTCAGCGATATCCTGTATACCAACAGAAAGCACCACAGCGCCTTCGAAGTTTTCTTGCCTGCAGATCGGTGCCACAATAAAGATCCTCTTTTTACCCTCTCCCATATGCACAGTATTGGAACAGAATCCTATGGACTTCTTGATCACGGACTGCATCTCGGATTTCTTCAGGGCTTCCTTCAATTCCGAGTAAAATATCTGGCCTTTGTCATCAACGAAGAGAAGATTGGGCTGTATCTTTTCCGCTCCTCTAAAGACCTCATCCGATAGCAACAGAAAATCCTTCCTCTCCGGCATCGGGAGAGTTGAGGCAAAATGGGCGACATGTGTGAGATCGTGCTCAAGACTCTGAAGATATGACTGGATATTTGATGCCTGTGCCTTTGCAAGCAGCAGTTGCTGCGTATTGAATTGTTCAGCCATCTCCAGTTGGAGCGAGTGTTGGAAAAAAATGTTCAGCGTTACAAGCGCTGAGATTATGGTTGCAAGGATGCCGATGATAAGAATATAGCCCTTCATCATTTATGATACCAGAAAACGGCTTCTTAGAGCACCGTACGCTATTCCAAGGCAGGGCTGATTTCAGGCACCCTAAAGCGGCAGATACGCTACGGGATTCAAGTCTAGACCAGCGGTATCGTGGATCATATAGTGGTGATACCCCGCAGCAGCAATCATCGCTGCGTTGTCTGTACAGAAGGGCAAAGACGGGACAAAAACCTCAACCTCTTCTTCTGCCGCCAGTCGTCCCAACTCCCTCCTTAAGGCGCTGTTTGCCGCCACACCACCTGAAACCGCAATCCTCTTGACTCGCTCCTTTCTGAGCGCCCATTCTGTCTTCTTCACGAGGACATCAACCACAGCCTGCTGAAAGCTGGCGCAGATGTCGTTCACGGAAACAGGCTGCCCATATTTCAGATAGTTGGCAACCGCTGTTTTCAGTCCGCTGAAGCTGAAGTCAAGACTTTCCGGCAGAAACGGCCTCGGGAAATCTACTGCCCCACGGTCTCCCTCCTGTGCATGGCTGTCGATGGCAGGACCGCCGGGATAGCCAAGACCGAGCAACTTGGAGACTTTATCGTACGCCTCCCCGGCGGCGTCATCCCTTGTTCTCCCAAGTTCTTTATACCTGCCGAATCCATCCACCCGGTAGAGGCTTGTATGACCCCCTGAAACAATAAGGGAGAGAAAGGGAAATTCAGGCTGTTTGTCTCCCAGGAAGCAGGAAAAGATATGTCCTTCTAGATGGTTCACACAAACAAGGGGGATACCCCGGGCGAAAGATACCGCCTTTGAAAATGAGCACCCAATAAGCAATGAACCGATCAGGCCGGGACCGTGGCACACGGCAATTGCTGAAAGGTGCTCCAGTTTGACCTTTGCAGACTGCAAAGCTTCATCCACTACAGGCCATATCATCTCAATGTGTCTTCGGGACGCGAGTTCGGGCACGATCCCTCCGTATTTTCTGTGGATACTTTCCTGGCTTGAAACGATATTGGAACATATGTCTTTCCCGTCAGCGACCACGGAGGCAGATGTGTCGTCGCACGACGTGTCTATGCCGAGGATCAACTTACTCATAATAGCCAAGGGGTGACAGTCTGAGAATTTTTCATAAACGACACAATGAGGATATAGCATCTGTTACTTGATGGAACGCCACAACTCAGACAAAGATCTCGTTTGTGAGGTGTTGCATTAACCTACTAAAGCGCTTCACCGTCACGTTGTTCCTTTGTCGCCAGTATTACTGTGTCTCGTTCATTTCGTACATACTGACACCAGTTGGTAAAGAGAAATCAAACGCCGCGTCAGTCATTCCCGTATTCACGGTGATATCCGTGAAAGTTATATCGATTCGGTTTGAATGCCGATCAACGATGGTTAATGAACCGATAGGGAAATTCCCGCCTGAGGGAGTTATCTCAATCGAAACAACAGCGCCCATTGGCCTCTTGGGTTTGAGTAGCAGCTTCCCACCTTTCTTGGTGATGTCGAATTCTTTTTCGATGTTCCCTAAACCACCAAGGAGAGCAATAGGAGCCTGTCCATATGTATCCCTATCGAATCTGCCCTTGAATGCCTGTTTCTCTTTCTTCTGGTAAATGATCATTTCATCGTTATTAATAACAATCTCTGTATCCTGCCCATCCTTTCCGCGGTACTGCCATCGCATTTTTGCAGGGAGCTTTATCATGAATGTCCCTTTAAAAGTGTCTGTCCTGTCGAGATCTTTCAACTGACTCTTCTGCACAAACTTTCCCTTTAAGTCTTTTAGCCCCTGGTACGCCTGCTGGATTTTTTCGACGGAGGGGTCGGCCCCAGAGGAGAGAGCAGGAAGCAAACCGAAAACAATAGCTACTGAACATAAGATCCCGATGAGGCAAAATCCATCCTTCCTATCCCTCATGATAATCAACAGCTCCTCTTCCCTCCTAGTACATAAGAATAAGATGGTATTATAAAATAAAAGCTCGAAATAAGCACACTTTGACAAAACGCAGGTAGCAATATTCCCTACAGCTATGCCGGATAAAAAAATTCAAGTGGTCGCCTATTCAGGGTATCGAGGCGAGGAGATACCGAGAGCATTTATATTCTCAGGTGAAAACATTGCAGTGGTCGAAATTTTGAAGGCATGGACCGAAGAAACATCAAAAGACAGGAAAAAGCGACGCCGCTTCAGGCTGAAGGGAAGCGACGGATATATCCATGAGATCTATCATGATGAAGAAATATCGGCATGGTTCTATGGCAGTTAACACATTTCCTTAAGAATCTACACATCCCTTGGACATGCGCTCAGCCGACCACGGTCACATCGTCAATTGAAGTCGCTATGACAAATACCTTCATGTTATTGCTTGCGCCGTCAACAGGTCTCAGGAAAAACCCCGTTTTCTTTTCCGCTTCCAGAAAGAAACCCTTTTTCCACGGGATATCCCCTTCTATGTACCCAATCATTGCCTCACCATCTTTAAATCTCACAAAAACCCTTTTGCCGGTCTGCTGGGTCCCCCGAAAGGATTTCTTTTCCTTGTAGCGCTTATCGCCTTCAAATGATCTTACAAAGAATATCGCCTTCAGTTCCTCGGTGTCGACGTTATGCCGTTTCGATGACTCATCCTCTATGGAGACAGACCTTTGGGATGGCGAAAACTCATCCAGGTAGCCCTTTATAATTCTCTTATCAAGAAATCTCAAAATAACCTTCTCGCGTTCCATTGTCACCTCTGAGACTCCATTGTACCACACAAATCAAGAATCGGAAATACCTCACTCACTTCTCTTCTATTTTCTTCAGGGAACAAAGAAAGAACGACCGTTTTCAGTGATAGGAAAAAAGAAGCCCAGCATGCCGTTTGTGGTACAATAAAAAGTTGTTATGGTGTCTGCTGCCATTGATGTAGGGTCAAACACACTCAGGATGCTCATAGGCTCTGTTCGAGACGGTGAGGTATCCCGTATTTACGCTGACAGGGCAATCACAAGGCTTGCTGAAGGAATCAGGGATACAGGGAACCTCAGAGAAAAGAATATGGAAGAATCTGTATTAGTTCTGAAGGGCTTTTCCCATGCGATCTCCCGATATCAGCCCTCTCATGTCAAAGCAGTGGGGACAAGCGCCCTCAGGGATGCCCAAAACAGCGAAACGTTTATTAGCAGGGCATATCGGGAGAGCGGCATCGGGATTGAAGTCATCTCGGGAATACGAGAGGCCGCAATTACCGCACTCGGTGTCATGACGGGTTTTGGAGATGCGCCGGGTTCATCACTCATCATCGACATCGGAGGTGGAAGCACGGAGTGGATCATTCAAGAAAAAACTTCCACTGAACCAATTTTGTGCGCGACCGTACCAGTGGGGGTTGTCAATCTCTCCGAACGATTCATAAAGACTGACCCACCATCCGATAAGGACATCTCTTCGCTGTCGGATGAGATTTCTTCGTCATTCTTCTCAAGGAGGTGGGGAATTCCCCGTCCTGCACAGGGCGACAGTGGTGGTGGAGACACAGCCCAGCCGGTGCATATGGTCCGCCTTATCGGAACGGGCGGCACAATCACAACCCTTGCCTCCCTGGATCTCGAATTAAAGACATATGATCACCAAAAGGTTCATTTGCATCAGATTCCGCTTTCGAGGATCTATCGCCTGAAGGACATGCTGCTCTCACTTCCCTTGGATAAGAGAAAGCATATTGTTGGTCTTGAGAGCGGCAGGGCAGACTTGATTATCCCCGGCATTCTGCTTACAATGAGATTGATGGAAATCCTTGGTTTCGACGAGATTTTGGTGAGCGACTATGGACTACTGGAAGGTTTGATAAAGGAGATTCCATGAAAAGAGTTTTTGAGAGACCGGAGAGTCTGAAGGAGACACCGTTCAGGTATTGCCCTGGTTGCGGCCACAGTCTTATTCACCGGCTGATTACCGAGTCAATCGACGGACTCGGCCTCCGCGAAAAAGTCATCGGGATAGCACCAGTCGGCTGTGCCGTATTCGCTTATGATTATTTCAAATTCGATATGCTTGAGGTTCCCCACGGAAGGCCGCCGGCAACGGCAACAGCTATGAAAAGGGTTTTGCCCGACAGAATCGTCTTCTCTTATCAGGGTGACGGCGATCTCGCGGCCATCGGGACTGCTGAGATTATCCATGCAGCGGCTCGGGGAGAAAATATATCGGTATTCTTCGTTAACAACGCAACCTATGGAATGACCGGGGGCCAAATGGCTCCGACAACCCTCCTGGGACAGAGGACAAGCACAACCCTCAAAGGCAGGGATGCTGCTGTTACCGGTTACCCCCTTCGTATGTCTGAGATACTTGCAACCATAGAAGGCGCAGCATTCATTGCGCGTGCATCGGTGGATTCACCGAAGAACCTTTTAAAGACAAAGGCATTCATTGAGAAGGCATTCAGATATCAGATTGAGGGAAAGGGGTTCAGCTTCGTTGAGGTACTTTCGCCCTGTCCGACCGACTGGGGGCTCACCCCTGAGGCTTCTCTGAAATGGATCCAATCGGAAATGATGACCATATACACACTCGGCGTATTAAAGGACCGGCACGGCTAGCATGAGTGAACAGAGAATCATCGTAGCCGGCTTTGGGGGACAGGGTATTCTCTTTCTTGGAAAGCTCATTGCCTATGGAGGCATGATGGAAGGCAAAGAGGTGACCTGGTTTCCCTCCTACGGAGCGGAAATGCGCGGAGGAACTGCTAATTGTACGGCAATCATCTCCGATGAGATGATCGGTTCGCCCGTCGTAATGAATCCCGACATACTCATCGTAATGAATGAGGCCTCCTTAAAGAGATTCCAGCCCCGGATCAAACCAGGCGGTCTCCTCTTCTTTGACTCCTCCCTCATCCATTCACCGGGAACAAGGCTTGATGTGCGTGCCATCGGCGTCCCTGCAAGCGAAATAGCTGCTTCCTCTGCCACAGAGGTGAAGTCAGCAAACATGGTGATGTTCGGGGCACTGCTTGCAACAACCGGCATCATAAAAGAAGAGTCTGCGGCCAAGGCCCTCGCTCAATTAACGCCGCAGAAGAGAAAGAAAACCCTCGAGGGAAACAGGACGGCCATTACAAAAGGGATACAATATATTGCGCATACGGAAAGCAAGCATAGCTGACATAAAAGTCGTCCACAAACTCGTCAATGAATTTGCACGAAAGGGAGAGATGATCCCCCGCGCCCTGAATGACCTCTATGAAAACATACGGGATATCTTTATCTGCGAAGACAACGGCGAGATTAAAGGTGTCTGCGCATTGCATATCCTCTGGGAAGACCTTGCAGAGATCCGCTCCCTTGCGGTGAGAGGAGATTCGCAGAGCACCGGCATCGGCAGGAAACTTGTCACGACCTGCGTCAGAGAGGCTGAGAAACTTGGGATACCTAAGATCTTCGCCCTTACTTATCATCCCGATTTTTTTAAAAAACTGGGCTTTAAGAATATTGATAAATCGAAGCTGCCGCAGAAGATCTGGGGTGAATGCCTGAAATGTCATAAGTTTCCCGAATGTGATGAGACAGCGGTAACCCTGAACCTAAAATGAGTCTTCCTACGGAGGAAAGTCCTTCATAAGAATCTTTACATAGGCCTTTTCCCTTAACTCGGCGATCTGTTTCTTGAGGAGCCTGTTAATCTCCTTTTCCGTTAAGTACTCTTCGATCTTATCTCTCACTGACTCTAAGGGAGCTCCCTTGAACTGCTGCTCGTTCTGCTTGTAATAGTCTTCTATCTCTTTTTCCTTGATTCTTATAATGGCCTTCACCTTAAGTTCTATGTATTCGTTGAAAAGTTCATCGTCGGTCTTTGCCTCCATCTTCAGTCTCCTCGCATCATTGAGAACCAAAATTCTGTTAATCAAGGTATTGAGCACTTCAGCCATGGAGATATCGGGCTGAACTTTCCTTGTCTTCTCGTAGGTCTCCTTCAACTCGCTCAGCGTAATGGCCGTGTTATCGACAAAGGCGACTACCCGGTCAATGAGTTCCGCCTTTGCTCCGCTGATACAGAATAACAGATGCACAATGAAAAAGAAGAGAGTAAAAACGTGCCAAGCCTGAATTTTTCGATCTTCACTCGTCACTGCTTTAGAATGCCTGCCCAATGCTGAAGAACAACTCTCCCCTGCTTAGGCCTTCCTCCCTTTTGAGTTTATACCCGTAATCCAGACGAAACGGACCTACCGGCGTGTTATATCGCAGCCCGAGTCCAGCTGAACTTTTTATAGACAAATCGATCTCGTCCACTTTCTGCCAGACATTGCCGCTGTCCAGGAATGTGACAAGGCCGATCCCTTTCCACACAGACGTCCGGAGTTCAAGGTTTGTCTGGACAAATGCATTGCCGCCGGTGGGATCCCCCAGGGAGCCCGTGGGCCCGAGAGTGTCCTGAGCATATCCTCTGTTCGTAGTTCTGCCGCCTAGGAAAAATCTCTCTACGAGCGGGAGGATCGTAGTTGGCCCAAACCCCTGTGCGATTCCCGTCCGGAAAGCAGCTGCGAGGACAAAGGGCTTGGAAATTTCGTGATAAAAGCTGCTGTTGAACGTGACCTTGCCGAAATTAACCTCGGAAAGGAGGGCTGAAGAAGCCAGCTTAATGTTCAACCCCGCAAGGACGCCATTTCGAGGGTCAAAGGGATTATCTCTTGTATCATAGGTGATAGCAGGCTGCAGACTGCCGTAGGTAACTTTCCCCGAATCTTCGCCGGTAAGGATCATATCGGGCTGCACATCGAAGGTATTTGAGATAACGTATTCATAGTAAATCTGACCTTTCACGGTGTCAGTGAATTGCTTCTCGAACCCGAAGGAAAAGCCGTATTTTCGATACCGGTACAGGATAACGTCGGTGTCGATATTCTTTTCCTCTTTCTCTGTGTAGAAAAGTGTATCCCTGAATGGTAACCGTCGACCTAAAAACCAGGGATCATAATAATTCAGAGAATAGATTTTCTCCAGGTAATTGTAACCGAGCCTGAGATCCACCTGCCGGTTCATCCCGAAGAGGTTTTTATAACCGACATCAACAACGACGTTGAACCCATTATAATTGCTGTATCCGAAGCCGAACTCAGCCGAACCAGCATTGCCCTCTGCAACATGAATAAGGACATCACGCCGATGGTCATACTGATCGAGGCTTTCTATGCTGACATCGGAAAATAGACCGAGTTTATTTAGTTTCTGCCGCTCCTTCGGAAAAAGGTCGGGATTGAAGGGCTCCGATTCCTTATGGAGCAGTTCCCTCTCGATTACCTCCGTCTTTGTACTGACNNTGCGCATTGATCTGGACATCAAGAAATCCTCTCTCAACGTAGATATCGCCTAGCTTCGATCGTGCATCTGCGATATCTACTTCGTTATAAGGGTCGCCTTTCTTCAGTTTTAGCGCTTTCGAGAGTTCCTCGGGAGAAACCGAGTGAGCGCCCGTTATGTCCACTTTGTCAATGAGCGTCCTTGGGCCTTCCTTTACCGATAACGTTATCATTGCCTTATTCTTCTCGATGACAACCACGGGCGATTCCACATCAACACTGAGATATCCTAGTGCGATATAAAACTGTCTCACAACGTCGGCATCGGAAGAGAGAAGCTCCGGGTTATAGTCATCCCCTTCCTTCATCGGAAGGACCTCTTTCAGTTTTTTTTCAGGCAACGTCACACCGGAAAAGCTCAGGGTGCCAACTCTAACCCGTTCTCCTTCGTAAATAAAAAAATCGATCTCTATGGTATCTGCTGCCTTTTCAGTTGCCTCCGGTATGACCGGTGCTATCTGTGCAAAAGCATATCCCTTAGTGTGGTAAAGGGATACTATCTTCCTTCTCGCATCTTCGACAAGATCATCCCGGACTTCTCCGGCATCAAAGAAGGGAACCTCCTTCATAAGGCGTTTCGAACTGAAAACGGTATTCCCTTCAAACTTCACGATGACCTTTTTCCCTTTGCTGACATCTATATCCAGCCTTCCCTCTTTAAATTGGTAAGAGACCTTCGGGTTCAGGTATCCAAGTCCCTTATAGTATGCCTGGATTTTTTCGAGATCCTTTTTTAGGACTTCCTGATCGTAGATCTTTCCCTGGGCGATATTCATCACCTTTTCCACCTCTTCGGCGGGGACTCCATTAACGATCATCTGTTCTACGAGAAGGGGTTTCCCCTCGTTAACCGTAATGGTCAAGTCTTTCTCATAGGGCCTTGACGTCGGGGAAACCGCAACAGAAACAGCTGTGGCAGGGAATCCCCTCTCGGCCAATGCTTTCTCCAACTGCCTCGCCGCCTCGTCAAGGAGGTCTCTCCTCAGAAACTCTCCCTCTTTCAGCAGGAACAGTTTCCGTACTACACGTTTGGAAAAGTGATCGTTTTCGCTGACGCTGATATTTCTGATGCGGTCTTTTTCCACTACGAGGACCCTCACGTTCCTCCCTTCATCATCAGCATAGACCTCTATGTCTTCGAAGATCCCTTTGAGAAATGCACGTTTTATCCCGACCCTGACCTTCAAAGGATCAAGGATTCTGCCCACTTTTATGTCAAGGAGGCAAAGAAGCTCTTCCTTACCGATGGACGAGAGGCCTTCAACGTCTATCTTTTCTATGAAATGCGGACTCGCGATCGCAGAGGATTCCATGAGAAAAAGGAGCATTAGCTGAAGAGAAAGAACCAGAAATCCGTAGAGGCGGAGAGATCGTGAGGTAAAAGGCAAACTCTCTTTCTCTGTGTCCCCGGCTCCGGTCCTCCGATTCATATGTCCTATTTGAATCCGAACCGGAACTTAATGCCGCCGCCAAAGGCTCCGGTTTCATCCCTCAACCCAATAAGGGAGACATTGCTCATAACATTGTACTCAATTCTGATCACGTTTGTTGCCACCGAAGCGAATGGTGTGGAGTAGGTCACCGAGAGTTTGTCTCCGATGAGGCGCTTTGAGGCCGTTAACCGTTGTTCGGGCTTCCCTGTAACCGTGGAGACAGCCGACTCCACTCCAATCCTGTCGAGCCCGGTTATGCTCTTAATCCTCTCTTCAGCAAGATTCTCCATTTGGCCCGAGAGAAGTGATGCTGCAGCACTGGAACCGAGTCCACCCTGGACGCCGTTCGATGTTGAAGCCAAGGTGCCCACCGTAAGCAGGCTCAGGATATCGGTCTCCACCAGTGAAGGATTAGAACTCAATGACATGGTAAAATGGTCCACTTGCCCTTCAAGGCTCATCCGTATATCGTAGTCCTGGATGGATGTCTCGGCAACGATATTCATGACAGGGTTTATCCTTTTCGGATCTGAAAAATCAGCGGTCGCACTGAGTATCTTGAATTCGTTATTCCGGAAAAAGACAATACCTGTTATCGTCTCGGCACGCCCGAAAATCAGGGGATGAGCGAGCGTTCCCCTTACAACTATATCCATTTTCAACGATGCCCTTGCGACATTATTGTGAATGCGTATATCGTTTTCCCCCTGCACACTCACATTCAAGCGTATCTTATCAAGAGCACCTATCTCGCCGCGCGGGCTTTCCTTGGTCTTTGCCTTGAGCAGCCAGCTTTGCCACTCAATAGGCTCCTCGTAGAGCGCATGATTCACTTTGATCGCCCCGCTTAATGTCTGTGAGTCAAGGGTACCCGCATAGAGGAGGTTCCCGCTCAAGTTCACAGGGAAATCCTTCGATACATCGAATTCGACCTTGTTCGCAACTGCATCGATATAAAATCTCTTTATCCTCAATGCCTGGAGATAGGCAACACCGGAGATATCAATCCCCCCGCCTCCAATCCTTCCAGAAAGCCTCTGGATCATTATCTTATCTTCATCGATAAAAAAGTAACCGTTAATCGAGCTGATGCGGTAGGGCATGTCCTTCATGGCAAAGATACCTCCCGAAACAGTGACGCCGCCATTGATTTTCGGATTATCCCATGCTCCCGCAACACTCAAGACAAATGAAGCATCTCCCTGAAGTGTCTCTATCTTCTTCGAAAAACCCTTCAACGGTAAAAGGGCTGATCTGCCCTCTATGGAAAGATTATAGCCACGACCGATCTCCATGCTTCCCGCCACCTTGAGGGAACCGGTCCCGCTCTGCACCTTCACAGCGGAGAAGAGCATCGTCCTGTCATTCATCTCAAGCCGCACTTCCGAGTCATTGGAGAAACTATATCCGAAGAGGGTTGCATTCAGCTGGTTAACAACGGCACCCGCTGAAAAATGATTCCTGTTGCCCGACATCTCAGCATATCCTTTCATGTTAATGAGGAGGTCTTCGGGGATCTCCTTGAGGAAGGCTCCCAGCAAAAAATCATATCTGCCCTGCTTGACATCAAGACGAGCTTTCCAGGGCGTATCGCCCTTGAGCTCGGCCTTACCACTTAACACCACCTTATCCTCGAAGAACGCGGATTCCAGCATGAGCACGTGACCGCTCAGCGATGCCTTTATCTTCCCGTCTCCCACATCAATATTTTTAAACTTCCCACCCTTCAGCGTTCCTTCTACTTCGACCTCGGGATTATCGAGTGTCCCCTTCCCTTCTGCCCTGAAGGTGAAGTACGCGTCAAAGGGCAGAGTTCTGCTGATTATATCCTTAAGAAATATCTTGCTGCCTGCCGCCTTAAACGTGAAGGTGTCTTCCCGGGAGAGACTGCCTTCACTGGTCAGCGTGGATTGCCCTTTTTTCACCAACGCATTCCGTATCACGAGATTCTTGTTATCGTAGGAGAACGATGCAGATGCCGAATCGAAGGATATCCCGTTTGCCTGAGCATTGCTTATCGTAAGAGACCCCTCAAAGTGGGGAATCGGTCCGGTTCCTGAGATGCTGAAGTCCGAACTCACCTTCCCTCTGGGAGAGGGATTCACTGTTTTTTTATAGACAATCCGTGTCAGTTGCTCGAGATCGCCGTTTTTCATTGAGACCCTGAGCGCATACTGCGGCGCCTCGAACTCAAAAAGGGCTTTCGCTTGCGGGAACCCGATACTTCCCGTAGCCTTTATGGCTGTTGATTCACCGGGGTGAGAGACATCGCCCACTGAGATTTCCTTTGCCTCTAGGAGGTTCTTCCGATAATCGAAATTGCCCACGACGTCTCCGAGCTGGTACTGCTCAAAAGATACCCCCCGCAACCTTATCTTCGCGCTAAGAACGGGGTTGTCGAAGCTTCCCGTTATCGTTCCCGATGCAGTCCCCGATCCCATAAGTTCATGAAGATAGGGCAAGGTTATATCTCTGACATCACTTGTCTTCATTTCCGCCCTCAGAGAGAGAAGACCGGAAGCAGCGGTATCGATATCACCGTTTAGTGCAAAGACCGACTGACGGGTATTCACTTCGGCATCGGTAAAGGTCAATACGCTCCCACGGACTCTGAAGGACCCCTTTGCACTCTTGACCCTTCCGAGCACATCCTTGCCTTCGGTGCTACTCTCATAATCGAACCGTCCCGAAGGATTAAATTCTTGCCCTGATGTGCTTAATTCACCGCTCACCTTTCCCGGAGGGATACCTGGATCCCACCGGATAAGCTTAAAAACAGCGGCGCTGTCAACATCGGAGACCTTCGTTTGAAGGGAAAAGTCATTCGCACCCACAACTGCAAGCGACGCCTCTGCATCAGCGTGCCCATGATAGAGCGAGGCCTTCCCGTCTGTAAAGTGAAAGAGTCCGCCGCTGTATGCAATTGCACAGGTAAGTTCATCCAGATCGATGTCAAACAGATTGCCCTTCTTCAACCGTGCCTTGGCCTTCCCTTTTAGGTTGTTGAAGAAGCCCTGTATGGTGCCAGTAAAAGAGACATGGCCTTCAATCCGGTCTTTCACCTGCAGCAGTTCCATGAGCGTCTGGAGGTAAAGGTCTCCCTCAAGCTGCATATCCACATTAGACCGCAGGAGATCGTCCGCGACGAGATGTACCTTGCCTTTTGCAGTAATCCCGCCTTCACCGGGTTGTTTGAGACCGAAGATCTTCTTAAAGGATTCAGTCAGAAGGCCTAGACGAACCTGAAGATCTCCCTGCCCTTTTGCGTAAGAACCACTCGCATGAAACATCGAACCATAAAACCCGATCTGGAGGCCTTGCACCGCTATCGCCTCATCCTTCACCGCCGCGATACCC
This sequence comes from Nitrospiraceae bacterium, assembly GCA_003453735.1. GTDB lineage: Bacteria > Nitrospirota > Thermodesulfovibrionia > Thermodesulfovibrionales > UBA9159 > UBA9159. The sequence goes on from DMNE01000369.1 coordinate 16,006, forward strand.
TTAATCTCAGCCTTTATTTCCGGCCAGCCTTCAATGTGTGAAGAGAGATACTTTACCGAAAAGCTGATACGGGGAATTGAAGTCCGCGCTGAGACCGACTTTTGCGGGGAGGTGAAGATAACCTCTCCGCTCAAACCGTTTCCGCTGAAGGACATGTTTTGATATCGCAAGGCAAAGGCCCCGTCGTCCAGCGCAATGGCCTTCAGGACCACCTTGAGGGAGGACTTCCTTTCCATCGCCAGATATTTCCTTACCTTTTGTATAATATCCTGCACCTGCCTGTCATCCGTAGAGATATAAGGCGTCTTTATCACAAGCCGTCTCAGAACTACCTCTTTCGTCAGAAGCCCCGAGACTTCCGGATATCCCTTGATTATCGGGATGTGAAGAATCTCCTTCCCGTGCTCAAAGACCTTCAGCCCCTTTGCCTCAATGAACAAGGGGAAGATATTGATAGAGATCTTCTGGGCCATAACCTCCCTGCCGGTTGCCATTGACAGTTCAGGAAGAATGAGCCTTTTGAGCTGGTTGGAGATGTACGGCCCCCTGAGAAAAAAAGAAAGGACGCCGAAAATCAGCAGTATGCCCGATAAAAAAATTATCCTCTTTCTGTTAATCGTTCCCATAGTAAGAGCAGGAGCTCATGGATCGTGACCCCTTCCACTTTTTTCCCATTCTGTTGTATAGAGAAAATGTCGTGGGCGATTCCCGATTCCGTATTGATCCGTGCTGATATTATATCAATATCCTTCTCATGAATCAGGCTGGTGACATCAAAGAGAAGTCCGAGCCTGTCCCGGGCAAAGAACTCCAAGAGACTGCTCTCAGAAGAAGTCTCGTTGTCAATCTCAATAAAAGGCCCGAACCTGCCATAGACTTCAGTCTTTGCATGAACATATCCCTGGGAATCTTTAATTTTTTGAAGAACTACCTCGTATTGGGCAGGAGTTTCAGCACCGCAGACAGCGTCCTTGAGTTTATCCTGAAGGACGCTTAAGAACCCTTCCCATACAAGGGTTTGCCAGTTGGAAACCTGGATCTTATCAATAACCATGCCGTTCGTACCGGTATAAACCCGTGCTCGGCAGATATCCATCATCAGGGACGAAAGAACGCCAACGGCTCGCGAAAATAGGCCGGGTTTATCCCAAGCACCTATGGTGATCTCCGCCGCGCCGCTCACATCTTCTTCCACCCGCAAGGCGAAACCCTTTTCAACGACATCCAGAGAGAGCCGGTAATCCTCATATATTCTCTCTGGGGTTGAAGAAATAATATATCGCTTGGGCATTAAAGAGAGAAAATGCTTGATACCTTCCTTTTCTTTCTGAGTAAGGTAGCTAGCGTCGAGTATTTTTTCCCAGCCTTTGCCGGACCCATCCATAAGGCCGTCAAGGTATCGAGCTGTGGTCTCGTAAAGATCCCTGAGTAAATATGCCTTCCAGTCCGTCCAGAAATCAGGGCTCACGGAAGCCATATCTGCATAGGTGAGGAGATAGAGGGCATCGAGGCTTTCCCTCTCCCCAATATCATCCGCAAACTGAGCGATAACCTCTGGGTCCTCGGTCTCCATCGTAAACGCTACCGAGGACATCAAAAGATGGTTCTTTACAAGAAACTCTATCCTGCCTCTCAACTCAACGGAGAGGTTGAATCTTTCGACAATGCCTTTCAACTCCGTATAGCCGACCTCCTCGTGAGGCCCGCCACCGGCACCATACCGGTAGCTCTTAACGATCCCTCTCTTCCCGATGTCATGGAAAAGGAGGGACAGGATAAGCACTTCTTTTTGCCCTATCCTGCTATATACGGCGGAGAGGTGTTCAAGGTTCTTGTAGCGTGTATTTCTCAGGTCCTCCAACTGTTTGATCGCACGCATCGTATGTTCATCAACGGTGTAGCGGTGATACGGCTCATATACCACGAGGAAGCTCAGAGCGCCGAATTCCGGAATAAACCGCCCGAGTACTCGGCTCCTGTGCATCTCCCTTAAGGTCTCATAAGCCCTATCGCCCCTCATAATAGCCATGAAGAACTCAACAGTCCTCGGAGACTTCCTCGTTCTTCTGTTGATGCGAAAGAGATTTTTCTTTATCTCTTCCCTCAATTTTGGACTAAACCGTTTTCCCGTCTTTGACATGCTATAAAATGCTTCAAAGATCTTCTCAGGGGCCCTTTTGAATGCTTCATCACTTGCAATAATCCGGTTTCTTGACAGTGAAAAATCATCCGTTATCTTCTTTTTACCGGAGAAGAAGGAAACGATCCGGCCCTCCTCCTGCTCTGCAAAGGCTTTCCGCGGGAGGGTAACCGACTCGAGGAAGCGTGATAAGATATCATCGATGATCGACGTCTTGAGATAGAAATACCGCATAAACCGTTCAGAGGCAAGAAATCGTTGAGATGCGTTGAACGTGAGCAGGTCTGCAATGCGTTCGTGATATTCGAAGGAGAGCAGATCGTTTCTCCGTCCGCTAAGGAGATGCAGACAGAACCTCACCTTCAATAAGAAATCAAACGCCTTCTTGAGGTACGCAAAGTCTTTGGGGGTGAGTATCTTCATCAGTTCATCAAACTGCCTGATTCTCAATTTAATACTGGCAAGCCAAACAATAGTATGGACATCCCGCAGGCCGCCACGTCCTTCCTTTATATTCGGTTCAAGCATGAACACCGTGTCACTAATTTTTCTGTGCCGCAGTTCCACCTCCTGCAACTTCTCAGAAGCAAATCTCCTTGAGTCTCTGGAAGCAATCTCAGGGTACACCTGGTCCATAAAATAACGGTACAGGGCCATGTCGCCCGAGATAAAGCGATGTTCAAGGAGGGACGTCCTTGTTTTGATATCTTTTCTCGCTTCAGTGATACAGTCAGCAGGAGTTCTAAATGAATGACCCACGGTAAGATGCATATCCCAGAGTTTATAGAGAAATTCTGTTGCCTTTTCTGAGGCAGCCTTGTCCCGGGCAAAGAGCATGATATCGATATCTGAATAGGGAGCGAGTTCGCCCCGGCCGTATCCGCCTATGGCTATGAGACAGAGGTTAGAATAGACATTGGTCGAGGAGAAGATACCTCTGAGAAGGGCATCCATTTTGTCCGTAAAAAGGGCAGCCAGCTGCCTCCCGCTATATCCGGCCTGTAAGAGGCCCTGCAGCTCGTTTATATCCATCGTGGCAGGCCGACTTGTATGTTATCCCCTGCTGCTTTGCTCCTATACTTAGCTTCATGTCCAAATACTATCATAGTTTATTATAAAAATAGCCTGTTGCCCCCTTACTTAATCCCAACGAGTCTTCGCCGAAGTCAGGGGAAGAGTTTTCCCTGGTCCTTTCTCAGCTGGGCAACCTTCTCTCTCGGAAAATAGAAAAAGGTTTTAAAAATCCTATTCATCAGGGACACTAACTGGCGGAACTTATAAGCATCATGGTGGGAGTCTCCCTTTCGTTCGGCTGTATGCCAGCTGGGCTCGTCGGATATGCGCAACTCTATCCCCAGAGTGTGCTGTTGGGTCTTTTTACTAAACAGATCTCTTTTGGCGTAGAGGGGGGTCCCCGGAATTATGATTTTATTCGTTTCAGCAGAACGGTGAATCGGCAGCGAAAAACTGATCTTGCACTGGAACTTCTTATGGCCGAAAGAAGAATAGGGGTTATTCTCCGCATTCACACTCAGAGCTTCAAAAAATTCTTTCGCATTGGCAGGCAACTCTTTTTCCCCGGGCATTTCACTTTTGCCCTCGCTTTGAGAAAGGCTGACCATTAGTCGTCGCACCGCTTCAATCATGCTTTCCGGACTATCGAACAGAGTCTGGGTTAAGGAACTGGAGAGAGTGTTTTCCTGTAGTATGACTCCTCTTTTCTGTAATGCATGAAAGAGCGTGAGCGTGTCATCCCTGCTTTTCAACATAAACGTGATTGCGAGGATGTCTCGTATGTCATAAGCTTCCCCTTCCAGATCCTTGCCCAACTTGGTAAACATACTTTCCGGGCTCTTTAACCGAGCTCTAACGTCAACAATATCAACCTCAACGCCGTCGCCGCTATTGAAGACCAGGCATCCCTTTTCACTATCAAACGTGATTGACTCCTTCAGCTTGTGAAAAAAAGTGGAAATCTTGACAAATGCCCTTTGTGCGGGCTCGTCTTCCGGAAGGCGACCCGGATGCTCCCAGTTATAATTGTACAAGTCATCGAGACTTTGCCCTTCCATCTCCAGAAACAGCCCCAGCTGCGCATAATCATTGATATCCTGGCTGTCCTCTTCAATTGACTTGATCAAATGACCCATTTTGAGAATGGAACAGGCAATCTGCTGCCACTCCACAGGAACCTTCATGTTTCTCCCTTTATAGCCATGGAAGACATTCGGATACTTTTTTGAGGAGGCGAGAAGGAAAAGATGGCGCGGATCATCATTGATGATATTTCGAAACTTCGTGCTCTTCAAAATCGACACTATTTCTTCGATAGTCCGCAGGCAACGGTCGTAAAGAGCACCATTCCGTGACGTTACCGTAACAAGTCCTTCCAGTTGATTCTTCACGAAGGGGAACAGCCAGTCAAGAAAGTACTTATAGACTCGTTTAACATACTCCTGCGCCCTTTCTTTCTCACTCTTTCGTAATTCATCACTGCCCAAAGTATCAAACCCTCGGTTGCCCAACATTTTGGTGACCTGGTTGAGGGCCGCGACGTAATTTCTCGCGCGTAATAATAAATAGGGGGCCATCTCGGTTCTATCCAGGATGGAGCCGAAAATTTCGTGATGGAGTTCCTGCCGTGCCGCTTCACCCTTCAAGGAAATTCTCCAGACTAATGCCCGAGCGGGCGGTCATAATGTGTGGCGCGCATATGTCTTTAATTATATCCTATATCTTATTGCCGCTGCATTAAAAATGGGGGAGGGGAGGGGACAATCGATAGTCGGTTCATCGAAAGGGCGCGTGATACCGTCGCAATGGTATGGCCAAGGATTAAGCGCGAATCTGATGCTTTTCCGTTGTCAGTGCACCGTCGCTTCAATATCGACATTGTCAGTTTATTGCACTTCACACTAACATGTCATTTTGCGCGCATCTCCTCTTCATAGCAAGGCATACTCCACAATTAATAATTACGGCTGCGGATGAGTAACGGGCTTAACATTCCATATCCGGTCGGCGTATTCGCGAATGGTCCTGTCACTGGAGAATTTTCCCATTGAGGCGACATTCAAGATAGCACGCCTGGCCCACTGCTCGGGATCCCTGTAAAGGGCATCTGCCCTTTGTTGGCAGGCAATATATGATTCATAATCGTTAAGCAGCAAGAAGCTGTCATGCTGGGTAAGCGATTCAAAAATCGGTCTGAAGTATGTCGGAGCGTCCGGAGAAAAGTATCCACCTGCCATCATGTCCAGTGCCTTTTTCAGCTCGCCATTTGATTGATAAATATCCCACGGGGCAGGCCCTTTTGCGTTAACTGAGAATACCTCATTCGCTGTCAGACCGAATATGAATATATTGTCCTCACCAACCTCGTCTCTGATCTCAATGTTTGCGCCATCCAGTGTGCCGATAGTTATGGCTCCGTTCAGCCCGAACTTCATGTTGCCCGTTCCCGAAGCCTCCGTGCCTGCCATAGATATCTGCTCTGACAAATCGCAGGCAGGCATGATTTTCTCGGCATTGGAAACGTTATAATCAGGCACGAACACAACTTTGAGCAGCTTGCCAACTACCGGATCGTTGTTAACTATGTCGCCGACGCAGTGAATGAGCTTTATAATCAATTTTGCCATCGCATAGCCTGGCGCAGCCTTGCCGCCAAAGATCACTGTCCGCGGCACCTCGGCCCCTGCACGCCCTTCGCGAATACGATTATATCTGGTCACCACATGCAGCACATTGAGCAGTTGCCTCTTGTACTCGTGGATGCGTTTGATCTGGACATCGAACATTGACGAAGGATCTACCACTAATCCGAGTCTCATTCTAATGATTTCGGCTAGCTTTTCTTTGTTGGCTCTTTTCACCTGCTGAAACTGCTCTCTAAATCCGGCGTCCTCGGCAAAAGGGACAAGCTTCTTAAGTTCCGAAAGATCGCCGATCCACCCCTCGCCAATACGTGACGAAATAAGTTCTGCCAGCCCCGGATTGGCCTGGCACACCCAGCGGCGCTGAGTGATGCCGTTCGTTATGTTGATGATCTTGCTGGGATATAGTCTGTCGAAGTCCGAAAAGATGGTATCTTTCATGAGACTGGTGTGGATTTTTGAGACGCCGTTGACCGTGTGGCTTCCAACAATAGCCAGATGCGCCATGCGCAATCTGCGTCCTCCATCCTCATCGACTATTGAGATGCGTCTCAGTCTGTCCAGGTCGCCCGGAAAATTATGGCGCACGTCTTCAAGGAAACGGAAGTTGATCTCGTAGATTATCTGAAGATGCCTGGGAAGTATTGTCTCGAGGAGACTTATCGGCCATGTCTCCAGCGCTTCCGGCATAAGAGTGTGGTTTGTGTACGAGAAGGTACGCTGCGTTATGTCCCAAGCCCTGTCCCATTCTAGGTTATGAATGTCAATCAGCACACGCATGAGTTCAGGGATTGCGATCGATGGGTGAGTGTCATTGAGATGTATGGCGACTTTATCCGGAAGTTCATCCAGATTCGTATGATATTTTGTAAAGCGGCGCAGGATGTCCTGCAGTGATGCTGATACGAAGAAATACTGTTGCTTCAAACGCAGCTCACGGCCCATCTGGGTAGTATCATCTGGGTATAATACTTTGGAAAGGTTTTCGGATTCGTTTTTTTCTTCTACCGCTTTGATGTAATTACCTTCATTAAAGTACTTTAGATTAAAGTCACGGGATGCTTTAGCAGCCCAAAGCCGCATATTATTCACCGTGGTCGTGCCATATCCCGGTATCGGAGTGTCATACGCCATGGCCATGACTTCTTCGGTGTCAATCCAGTGAAACCGCGAATTGCCCGCCTCGTCTTTGAAATACACTACACGACCTCCAAACTTGACGGGAAAGAGATCCTCGGGACGGGGAAACTCCCAGGGGTTGCCGTAACGCAGCCAGTTGTCAGGGCGTTCTACCTGAAAACCGTTTTCGATGCGTTGGTTGAACATCCCATATTCATATCGGATACCATATCCGTAAACAGGAAGACTCATGGTTGCCATTGAGTCCAAAAAACAGGCGGCAAGCCTCCCAAGACCGCCATTGCCCAAGGCCGCATCAGGTTCGTGCTCGCGAATATGCTCAAAATCCAGATCGAGATCATGGAGAGCCTCGTAGCACTCTCTGTTAAATCCCATATTTATTAAGCTGTTCAAAAGCAGTCGGCCTGTCAGAAACTCCAAGGAGAGATAGTACACGCGTTTTGCATCTGATCGGTAATAGCTGCGCATGGTCTCCATCCATCCCTCCATAAGTCGCTCGCGCACTACATAGGCTGCGGTATGGAACCAATCCCTGTGCGTAGCTGTGATAGGATCCTTCCCCAAAGAGTAAATCAGACGGTTGGACAGAGATCTCCTGAGCGATTCCCGGTCATGGCCCAGTCTGTCGTATTGGAATGCATCTATTGTCATGATCGCCGAACCTCCTTCTGACGAAATGGGAAATTGTATAGAATCTTACCATATTATTCCCATTGTTATTTCCATTGTCATGAACTTACTCCTTTTGTTCGTTGGCGTTAGTTTGCTGTTTTTTACACTCTCAAAGGTCAGCGCCACTTTTTTTATTATTTATTATTTATTATTTATTATGGAAAGAGGGGTTAACAGTTGTTGATATTTTTTCTTTTTTATAACTAAATATGCTACTATTGGGATATGAAGCTCAGCGTTTGGGCTGAGGAGCAAGGGATATCATACAAGTCGGCGTGGCGCATGTGGAAGCTGGGGCTGTTGCCCATTCCTGTGGAGCAACTGCCGACAGGGACCGTGATAGTTCATCCGCCTGTCTCCTCTGTAGAAGGAGGAGCGGCATTGTATGCAAGAGTATCAAGCGCTGATCATGAAGGCTGATCTTGACCGGCAGATAGCCCGTCTGAGCGAGTTTGCAGCGTCCCGCCGCCTGGCAGTAATAGAGGTAGTAAAGGAAATCGGTTCCGGGTTAAACGGGCATCGTCGAGCCGTGCTTAAGATACTGCGTAATCCCAAAGTCCATACCGTAGTCCTCTATCCGTCTCTCCGGAGGAAAACGTGGTTTTTGCAGAGACGCAGGAACCGCATGAATTATAAATGCATAATGCGAATGGAAGCAGTCTCGGATCCTGGTGCGAAGGCTCCTGCTGGACACACAGCGCTTGGACTCACAATACTATGAAAAACCAACTAACCATTTGCCATCTATGCGCCGGATTTCCTTAGTCGTAGTCGTACTGCTGTTAATCATCGTCGGCGTTGTTGCGACAATCGTGCACTGGGGAGGCCACAAAAACGTCGTCTACATATTCCCGGGCGTTACCGGCCCGTCTCAGCCGACCACGCCGCCAGTGCGTGCTCTCCCGACCTCTTGGGAAAACTACGCCAAGGGGAGCTCAAGTCGGCTCGCGGTACTCCTCACTGATGTCGATTCAGACTGGCTCGGCATCGCTCATGGGTTAAAAGCGATTGGCATTCCCTTCGTCATCACCCGTGCTGTCAGCAGCGCCCTCAAGCATCGGGTAGTTCTCGTCTACCCACTGATCTCGGGGAAGGTCCTCGACCCCGATGCGCTCAGGGCTCTTGCGAACCATCCGCAGCAGGGCGGCACTCTGATCGGCGTAAACGTCCTCGGCGGATTAAACAAGGTCTTCGGCTTCGACGAGGCAGTGGCGGCGCACAACCACTATGAAATCCGGTTTGACGGCAGCCAGCGGATAACGGCAGAGTTCTCTGATCCGCGAGAGTCGACGATTCGAATTGCGAGCCCGACCAACGCTGCAGCAGGCGGGGGAGCCTATAGCTACTCCAATCCGCGCACCTCGCCAATAGCCCATTTCGAGGACGGTACAGCCGCGATAACAATGCAATCCTATGTCAGTGGGCGGGCTTACGCCATCGGCGTGGACATCGGCCACCTGCTGCTTAAAGGGTACAACAACCGCGAAGAAAATATCGCTCGCTCCTACGTCGATGAATTCGAGCCGTCTCTGGATGTACTCCTTCGTCTGATCCGGAATATATACCTCGAAGGAGAGAATTCCGCGGTCACGCTTGGCACTGTTCCCTTCGGGAGGTCGCTCGCTGTGGCGCTCACCCATGACATCGACTATACAAGATCGATAGAAAACGCGCTGGTGTACGGGAAATTAGAGAAAAGCCAAGGCGTGCCCGCCACGTACTTCGTCCAGACAAAGTACGTGCGCGACTGGAACGATGACGTGTTCTTTAACGCTCACGGCGTGGAATGTATGAAGGCACTGGACGCATCGGGATTTGAGATTGCAAGCCACTCGGTGTCCCACTCCCGCGTATTCAGTAAATTTCCCCTTGGCAAGGGTGACGAGACTTACCCCCAGTACGTGCCTTTCGTCAAAGACGCAAAAATAACTAAAGACGGAACGGTGCTGGGCGAGCTGCGGGTAAGTAAGTTCCTCATTGAGCATTTCCTGCCAGGCCGCATCGTCGACTCCTTTCGCCCTGGGCACCTACAGAATCCCTATTCGCTTCCGGGCTCGCTTGTGGCCACCGGCTATCGTTACAGTTCATCGGTGACGGCAAACAATTCGCTGACCCATCTGCCTTTTCAGCTGAATGACAACCGCGAGACCCGCGCCGAAGCAAAGATGTATGAGTTCCCTCTCACCGTTGAGGACGAAAAACCGCCGAAAATGATTCAGAGGCTGCCGGAGGCTATTGATCTCGCGCGGAAGATCAGCCGCTACGGCGGAGCCTTTATTATCCTGATCCATCCCGACGTTCTGGCGGAAAAATTCGAGTTTGAGCGGGAGTTCATTCCTGCGGTCAAAGACTTCGCATGGTTCGGTTCCATCCGGGATTTCGGCAACTGGTGGAGCGCCAGGGATCAGATCGGCGTCGACGTAACTGCATCCGGTAATGACCGGCTGGTTCTGCTTACCGTGCCGAAGGGAATAAGCGGTCTTGCGGTTCAGGTTCCCCCCTCGTTTCGGTTTGTTTCGGCTGACCCGGCCAGCGTACGCGTTTCGGTGAAGGAAGGGATGGTGGTCATCAAGGATGCGCCCGGCGATCTTGCGCTGAGATTCAGAGCGAAAGACTGATTTGCTCCGTAATCTGCAGCCCCTTGCGTCTATGAATGCTGTTACCGTGTGATCCTTATAGAATCTTCTAGAAGCTATTCGAGACAATTACAGAGTTGAACGTGCAAGGACTTCCGCTGTTCCCTATACATTACAGTTCATCGCGAAAGTTTTCCGCGTGATTTTTTCAGTTTACCCATCTTGGCTTTTCCTTTGGCTCTCTTATGTCGTTCTCATTGATCAATCTCTCTCTTAACAAAGTATACCTTTCTTGCGGCTTGCTGTTCCCTATGGCTATTGCCATTGCTTTCTTTGTCCCTACCAGCACCACCAATTTCCTTCCCCTTGTGATGCCCGTGTACAGCAGATTCCTTTGAAGAAGCATATAGTGTTGCGTTAGGATCGGCATTACCACTACGGGATACTCACTGCCTTGCGATTTATGAACCGACACTGCATAAGCCAGTACTATCTCATCGAGGTCTGGATACTCGTAGGGAACGACTCTCCCGTCATAGTTCACCATAATTTCTTGCTCTTCCCGATCGATCTTGGTGATCCTTCCGATGTCGCCATTGAAGACTTCCTTGTCGTAGTTGTTCCTGATCTGCATCACCTTATCCCCGACTTTTAAAACCATGCCTCCCCTTACAAGTTCATCCCCTGAAGGGTTCAAGTGCTTTTGTAACTCGGTATTCAGATTCGATGCCCCGACAACACCCCTGTGCATAGGAGTCAAAACTTGGATGTCATCAATAGGGTTGTAGCCGAACTTTGTGGGAATCTTGTCTTTGCATAACTCTATTATCTTCTCAGCTGCCTTTTCCGGCTCCTCTATAGGGAAGAAATAGAAGTCACTGAGGGATTCACCGTTAGAGTCTACAGTGGGCATCTGACCGCTATTTACCCTATGAGCGTTAACGATGATCAGGCTTTCCTTTGCCTGTCTGAAAATCTCGTTGAGTCTTACCGTAGGAATGCGTCCTGAGTCTATGATGTCCTTCAGGACATTTCCGGCTCCGACTGAGGGCAACTGGTCAACATCCCCGACAAGAATAAGGGTCGCCCCATTAGGTATTGCCTTCAAGAGTTGATACATAAGGCTCGTGTCCACCATGGAAGTCTCATCTATTACGATTAGATCGGCATCCAACGGGGAATTTTCATCTTTCTTAAACCCTCCCTCTTTTGGACTGAACTCCAGTAGGCGGTGAATGGTCTTCGCTGGATTTCCGGTAGCCTCTGACATTTTTTTTGCAGCCCTCCCTGTCGGTGCGGCAAGGAGGACTTTCTGATTCAACCTTTTGTATATCCTGATGATTGAATTAATCAGGGTCGTTTTGCCCGTTCCGGGCCCGCCTGTAACCACCATGACTTTTTTATCAATAGCTTGCTTGAGAGCCTGTATCTGGTTCACGGCAAGCTCTATCTTTAGCTCCTCCTGAACCCATTCAATAGCGTTGTCCCGGTCAAAGGTACTTTGCTTTTTCGGGAGGCGCATGAGGGCTGTCAGCCTGCTGGCTACCCCGACCTCACAGACGTAGAATTTGGCAAGGTAAACCGCCTTGTTGTTCTCCTTGATTTCCTCTCCGTTAATATTCTCAATCACTATTTTTCTTTCAAGGGCAACATTGGCAAGCGCCTTAACGATGATGTCCCTTTCAATGTCTACGAGCTTTTCGCCATCCTTTTCCAAGTCCAATATTTTCTTACATTCAGTAAGCAGAGGTTCGTAGGGGTAAAAAACGTGACCGTCCTCAGATAGTCGGTGTAGGACATAAATTATGCAGGCCTCTGCCCTGACAAGGGAATCTTTCATAATGCCCAACTGCTCTGCAATCCTGTCGGCAGTAAGGAAGCCTATCCCAAATACGTCATGGGCTAACCGGTATGGGTTTTTTTTTACAATCTGTATCGATTCCTTCCCGTACTTCTTGTATATCTTTGCCCCATAGGTAGGGCTGACTCCATGACCTTGAAGAAACACCATAACCTCACGGATCTCTTTTTGGTCGTCCCATGCTTTCTTAATCATCTCGATCCTCTTGTCCCCGATGCCGTCAACCTCACACAACCGCTTGGTGTCCGTTTCAATGAGGCTAAGTGTCTCCAAGCCAAATTTTCTGACGAGGCGTTTAGCCATGACAGGCCCGATGCCTTTGACCAAGCCTGAGCCAAGATATTTCTCTATCCCTGTAACCGTGGCGGGAACTACTGATTCATAGGAGATTATCTTGAACTGCTCACCGAACTTGGGATGGTTGTGCCACTCCCCCTTCAGTTTCAAGATTTCTCCAGCGGACACGGAAAGAAGATTACCAACTACCGTAACAAGGTCATGTCTGCCCCCGACCTTCATTTTGGCGATAGTGAAGCTGTTTTCCTCATTGTGGAAGGTAATTCTTTCTATCTGTCCTTTGATTTCTACAACCATTGGCTAAATTTAATTGGTCTCCTGAGATAATAGTTATCTTAACATGTGATTTCTATTTTCACGAAGGTATTTGATATGATTGCCAACGATACTATTTCACTGAACACCAGGAGCCTTTACCGATGTCATCCGCGCACAATTAAGTTCCGATAAAATGGCACTTTAACCTATTGATTTATACAT
>DMNE01000096.1 GCA_003453735.1 Nitrospiraceae bacterium
ATACCTTATTGATGTGATAGGGGGACGCATTGATATTGATGATCACCTCTGCACCGAAAAGGGATTGGACACGAGCAGGACCCTCCGGATACCAGATATCCTCACAGATGTTGACGCCGAACTTGACATCACCGAGACTATAAATGGGGAACCTCGTGCCGGTTTGAAAATATCGGTATTCATCGAAAACCCCATAATTGGGAAGGTACATCTTATGGTAAACATCCGCAACCATTCCGTTGTGTATAATTGCAGCGGCGTTATAAATGTCTTCCTTCTTATCCACAAAACCTACAATAGCGGTCAGATCCCACACCTTTTCCTTGATTTTCTGGAGGGCTTCGAGGTTATCCGTTATGAAGTGCGGCTTTAATAAAAGGTCCTCCGGCGGATAGCCGGTTACAGCGAGTTCGGGAAAGGCAATAATGTCAGCAGCATGATCCCCTGCTATTTTGACATAGCGAATAATCTTCTCGGTATTGCCCTCTAAATCTCCGACCGTAGGGTTCATTTGGGCAAGGGCAAGCCTCACTGTCTTCATGCATACATGATAATGAAAGAGGGTCAATTTGTAAAGGCGAGTAGGTGTGCTGGAGGAAAGGCTTAAAACGGAATAAAGAATCGATATCCCTTAATGAATTCCCTGAATTTCCGAGCAACGAGAGTTGACGATTCTTTACCGAGGCTAACGAGATAAAATTTTCTCCTCAGTTTTTTGCCGGGCACATTCAAGAGTTTGATCGAACCGTCTTTTATCGCCCTGAATACGGACCATTTCGAGACAAAAGATATGCCGATCCCTGATTGCACCATCTGGACGATCAATTCCGGATTGCCAAGGGTCATGGATACCTTTAGGCCTTCAAGGTCCACTCCCATCCTGAGCAAGAAACCATCAATCAGTTCCCTCATGCCCGAGCCCGCCTCGGGCATAATAAATGTTTGTGATACGAGGTCTTGCGAGCTAACTGTTTTTCTCTCTGCCAGGGGATTATCATCCGATGCAATGATAACTATCTCATCCTCAGCGATTTGCTCCGCGAAGACGGCTGATTTCCTTAATGGTCCCTCAATTATCCCCACTTCGATCTTGCCTTCTTGAAGGTCATTTATTATTCTCTCCGCGGATGATACCGACAATGCTACCTTCACCTCAGGATAGTCCTTGGAAAAACTATAAAATACCTGCGGAAACAGATGTGTTGCCGCTGTTATATCAGCCCCTATCGATAACGTACCCTTCACTTTTTGCATAAGGGCATAGAGATCATTTTCCATTTTCTTGAACTGTTCAAGAATCCCCTTTGCATGTTCATAGAAGAGCTTTCCAGCGGATGTCGGTATCACCGTTTTGCCTTTTCTGATAAAGAGTTGCACCCCCAGTTCATCCTCTAATTTCTTTACGAGATGGCTGATAGCGGATTGGGTCATAAATCTTGCCTCTGCAGCCTTCGAAAAGCTCTTCATCTCAACGGCGAGGCAGAATGCTTTTAACCTGTGGTCTTCCATGAGTCTCCGGTCACGTCTTGAAGATGTCCTTGGGAAGCATTGTACCATGAACGAACATGAAAACGTTTCATATTAATAATGAAAATAATCAATTTGACCAGGGTTGATGAGAATAACTATTCTCAAAAAAACAAGGAGGCTTGCTATGAGGAAGGAAAAATCGGAATTGGTTATTGCTTCAACTACAAGCACGCAAAATTCTGGTCTTTTTGATATTCTGATCCCCGCGTACGAGAAGTCCTCGCTATATGATCTGAAGNNTGATATTCTTATTCCGGCGTACGAGAAAGCTTCGCGCTATAACCTGAAGGTGCACGTAGTTGCGGTGGGAACCGGCAAGGCTATACGGATTGCAAAGAAAGGAGAGGCGGACCTGCTCTTCGTGCATGATCCTTTCAGAGAAGAGAAGTTCATAGCGGAAGGGTATGGTGTAAACAGGAGGCCTGTCATGCATAACGACTATGTTTTGATCGGACCCGATAAGGATCCTGCCGGCGCTCATGATGCAAAAAACGTGATCGATGCTTTCGAACTTATTGCAGGGTCAGGCTCTCCTTTCGTTTATTTCGTTTCTCGGGGCGATGAGTCGGGTACGAATATAAAGGAATTAGACATCTGGGATGATGTCGGGGCGAATCCGAAGGGCAAGGGCTGGTATTTTGAGACGGGCAGCAAGATGGGGGATACCCTTCTCGCAGCGGAGCAGAAGATGGCATATGCGCTCTGTGACAGGGGGACCTTCCTGAACTATCAAGCCAAGATTCATTTGAAGATTCTCTTTGAAGGCGATCCCATCCTTATGAATCAGTACAGCGTTATAGCAGTCAACCCCGACAGATTCCCTGACACCAAATACAGGGAAGCGATGGATTTTATCGCCTTTGTCACATCACCTGAAGGACAGCGCACTATAGCCGGCTATAAGAAACATGGCATCAACCTCTTTTATCCCAATGCGGTGCCATCTGTTCGTGCAAAGAAGAAGTGATGACTTTAGTGCAGCGGCTTCTGTCTGGGCAGCAAAAGCAGCTAAGTCAACAGCGGCTAAGCTCATGGATTCGATGGTCTCAGAGCGGGAGAAAAGGTCGTAGGAGATTTCAACAGGTAACAAGAGGGGGATAAAGACTTTGCAGCGAAACCGCTATGGAACGAGTTCGGCAAATAAGGAGGAACTATGGGTCGGAAAATGAAATATTTTGTGATGCTGGTGTTGTGTGCAGCTGTTTTCAGCTCTATAAGTGCTTTGGCGGCAACAGAGATTATCTGTGCGTCCACAACAAGCACGGAGAACTCGGGTTTGTTCGGCTACATTCTGCCGATGTTTGAGAAGAAGACCGGCATTAAGGTAAAGGTCGTTGCCCGTGGAACTGGTGCTGCAATTGAGATCGGTAAAAGGGGAGACGCAGATGTTGCGTTTGTTCATGCGAAAGAGCAGGAACTGAAGGCCGTC
Organism: Nitrospiraceae bacterium; assembly: GCA_003453735.1. GTDB lineage: Bacteria > Nitrospirota > Thermodesulfovibrionia > Thermodesulfovibrionales > UBA9159 > UBA9159. The sequence goes on from DMNE01000096.1 coordinate 2,960, forward strand.
GAAGAAGGTTACTTTGTGAACCGACATGATGTCATGTATAACGATTTCGTCATCATAGGTCCTCCCGATGATCCCGCGAAGGTAAGAGGCCTGAAGCGGGCCGATGAGGCATTCAAGAAGATACCGGGCTCTGCTTTGTTTGTATCGCGCGGCGATAACTCAGGGACCCACACCAAGGAGCTGTCCATTTGGAAAAAAGCCGGGATAGAGCCAAAGGGTCAGAAGTGGTATCTTGAGGTGGGCCAGGGCATGGAAAAGACCCAGCGCNNACATGGCTTGCGACTAAGGACAAGGATAAGCTCGATATGGTAATCGTCCTTGAAGGCGATCCTGTATTGTTCAATCAATACGGTGTCATGGCGGTAAACCCTGAAAGGCATAAATATGCGAAATATAAAGAGGCGATGGAATTCATAAACTGGCTCGTTTCGAAGGAAGGCCAAGATGCCATTGGTTCCTTTAAAGATAAAAGCGGTCATCAGCTCTTCATCCCGGATGCAAAATAATTGCAGGACCGACAATGCGTAATGGGTGCAACTATCTTTCGCAGAGATCATTTTGTGGTGCTCTTCTTGGATTGTGTTGATAAATGACTGCGCTGATGGAAGGCTTTCGCACAGCGTTTTCGCTTATTCTCCATCTCAATGAGGAGTTGCTGGCGATTATTTTTCTCTCACTGAAGGTCTCCGGTTTTGCCCTTCTCATCGCAACCCTCATTGGCCTACCTCTCGGTGCTTTCCTGGGATTTAAAAAATTCCTCCTGAAAGGCATGCTCATCACTACACTGAATACCTTCATGGGTCTGCCCCCCGTTGTAGTTGGACTGTTTGTCTATCTTTTATTGTCGCGGAGCGGACCTCTCGGCTTTATGGCATTGCTGTATACCCCTGCTGCGATGGTCATTGCCCAGACTATTCTTGCCTTTCCCATTGTATCATCTCTGAGCCATTCGGCCATTGTAAGTGTTGACCCCGTCATAAAGCAGGCTTCGATGACCCTTGGAGCTACTCCTTTTCAGGTTTCACTGACCATAGTGAGAGAGGCCCGGTATGGAATAATGTCGGGAGTGATTGCTGCCTTCGGAAGGGTCATGGCGGAAGTTGGTGCCATACTTATTGTGGGGGGAAATATCGCCGGTTATACAAGGGTCATGACAACAACCATAGCCCTCGAGACGGATAAAGGAAACTTTGAACTCGCCCTTGCACTGGGCATAATACTTTTGACGATCTCTCTCATAATAAACTTCGTGCTCCGTGCTGTTCAGAGGAGAGGCATGACAGGATTGCAGCGATGAGTCTTACATTCGGTGCTTACGACATCTCGAAGAGTTATAGTGAAAACCCTGTTCTAAAGGACTGTTCCTGCGCTTTTGACAAGAGCGGTGTGTACGTACTGATGGGGCCGAATGGGTGCGGCAAATCTACGTTCCTCAGGCTCTGCGCTCTTATTGAAAATCCCGACCGTGGAGAAATCACCTTTTTTTCGCGTGGACATGCTCTCGAAAAGGATATTGAATTAAGGCGCAGAATAACCCTCGTATTACCGAAAGTTGGGGTTTTTAATTCGACCGTATTCCAGAATGTGTCATATGGTTTGAGGATAAGGGGAGTCAAAAGGGGTGAGGCGGAAAAGAAAGTGCTGAAAGCACTTGAGTTTGTCGGATTGATCGATAGGAGAGGCCAGTATGCTCTCACCCTTTCCAGTGGCGAAACACAGCGACTCGGCATAGCGAGGGCGATGGTTATAGAACCTGAGATCCTTTTTCTCGATGAGCCGACAGCATCCGTTGACCAGAGAAATACAAAGATTATAGAAGACATCGTCCTGAGAATGAAAAAGGATGGCACGTCGACGGTGGTTATTACTACCCACGATAAGGAGCAGGCAGAAAGGCTTGGGGATTGGCTGATGGAGATGAGCGGGGGAAATATCTCAGCGGGTAAAAACGGATAGATTTTTTTGACCTGCAATCCGTAGACGGCTTGGCAGTGTCCTAATTAGGACAGCACCGGAACTCCCTGCCTTGCATACAAAGAGCCCTCTGACATGCGTGTTAAAGGCTTTAATGTTGGTGATTGGCACGTCCCTTATTGAGGAATTTCGAACCTGGATGATACAAAAAGCTGCTTAAAGTCGCCCAAAACTTGCCTTTGATCTCAATAAGTTAGTCACTGTCAACATGGAAAATAGGGGGATCTGCAAGGAAATTACCCTCTGCGTGACAATATGAGCGATGAGCCGAGGGGATTTCCCGTCCATCATGTCAGACGGAGAGTAAGTGCGGCACAATTATGAAAAGACAATTAAGATTTGATTAAAGTTATTTCGTGGTAGATGTTTTTTGACTGCTTTCACAATTTGTAAGTCAAGCATCTAGTTGATTTTTTTTAAATACTGCTGAATCCTGTAGGCAAATTACCTACAAGTAATTCAGAAATAGACTGATTACACTTCTATTCTGTATTCGCTATATTATAGATAAGTCTGAAGCCAAGCCATTCTTGGCTATACTATAATAATCTAATGGGGGGAAGTGCAGTGATGCGACAGCAAACATTGACCTCCCTCAGACAAAGGGAGGGGTACATTGAAGAACATTTTAGTCATAGACGACAATGAGATGTTCCTCGACGCAGTGGCACAATGGCTCGGCATCTACTTTGCGGACTGGAGAATCCTGACCGCAAAAAATGGAAAAGAAGCGATTGAAATTCTCGTATCTGTTGAAGTGGACTTCATCCTCACTGACCTGCAGATGCCAGTGATGGACGGCTATGAGCTTCTGTCTTACATCAGAAAGAACTACCGGCACATTCCGACGGTTGCAATGACTGGAAGTGCTGGTCATCAAACGAAAGAACGGCTTCATGCCCTGGGTGTGTCCAGGTGCTTAGAGAAGCCTTTCAGTTTTAAGGTCATCGAAGATACGATCATGGATGAGTTAACATTGGGCGCACAATGCACATAGGGGTTTTTGCCCAACGCCTCGAAAAGGTATATTTCGAAAAATAGGCGATGCTGGTCGATTTGCGAGCGATTTTGGAGATGTGTTTCATTTTTTAACAATTTTCGCCCCACGTCGTGTAATCTGACGGTATTCGTTCTTGCCAGAAGAGACGCGCTCATTGACCTCGGTAATACGATTTTCAAGCAACTCCGAGAGCGATGACAGGTGATCCCGGATAGGCTGATTGAGGATCATCAAACCAGTCTCTGCAATGAGTTCTTCCTTCGCTTGCCACCTCTGGTCGTCCAGCAGGTCATCCTCGAAACTACGGAAACGAACACTATCACGGCAGAAGATATCGCCCGATTCCAGACCGTTTCGCAGCAGGCGGTAGATAAGAAACTCATAGCGATGCCAGAGTAGTCTCCGCCTTTTTTGCGTGTCGCATGCATACAGATAATGTTCCATAGTGTCTGGTACGCATGGTAGTTTGTTGCTTGACAGGTTTATACATATCAAATGGGTGGCCTCTGAAACAAGAAACGACAGAAATCTGTGCAGTCCGTGGTATTATTAAGGATATTTATTTTTGTGCTACGACCCAGATTGGGTATATAACAACAGGCATCCATGATCCTACTCCTGCTAAATTATGCAAAACACCGGCAAAGGACTCGATAAAATTGTCGCCACAGCTTCCGAGGACAAGAAAGGCACCTGCTTTAAGGTACTCGGCGCGATCAGTTTCTCGCACTTTTTAAACGACACCATTCAATCTTTGATCCTTGCAATTTATCCTTTGCTCAAGGGGAAGTTCCAGCTCAGTTTTGCTCAGATCGGACTGATTACATTGAGCTATCAGCTCACCGCTTCTCTTCTACAGCCCATGGTCGGACTGTACACCGACCACCATCCGAAGCCTTATTCATTGGCCTTCGGAATGGGATGCACACTGGCCGGCATTCTGGCCTTGGCTGCAGCGCCTAATTACGGCACGATCCTGCTTGCCGCTGCACTCGTTGGTACCGGGTCATCGATCTTCCACCCCGAGTCCTCGCGCGTTGCCCGCATGGCATCGGGTGGGCAGCATGGGCTGGCGCAGTCGATCTTCCAGGTCGGCGGCAATATGGGCACATCCATGGGTCCCCTGGTGGCTGCGTGGATTGTTATCCCCCAGGGACAGGACAGCGTTGCGTGGTTCTCGCTCGCCGCTCTTCTCGCCATCTCGGTGCTCTGGCAAGTCGGCCGCTGGTACATGCGGCATATCCGGACACTTGCAGTCCATAGGGCGGCTCATGCGGGATTGCATCCGGATTTGGCGACGAGTAAGGTTGTCCTGTCCATGCTGATTCTGCTGGTCCTGATTTTCTCCAAGTTCTTCTACCTGGCGAGTCTCAGCAGCTACTATATCTTCTACCTGATGCATCGCTTCCATCTGTCTGTGCAGTCGGCGCAAGTGCATCTTTTTGTATTTCTGTTCGCAGTCGCAACGGGTACCTTATGCGGTGGTCCAATCGGCGACCGCATCGGCAGAAAGCTCGTGATCTGGATCTCTATCTTGGGCGCGGCGCCCTTCGCCTTGGTGCTTCCCTATGCAAATCTGGCGTGGACAGGCATTCTCGCCTTTGTCATTGGATTCATTCTCGCCTCCGCCTTCTCGGCCATCCTTGTGTTTGCCCATGAACTCATTCCTGGCAAGGTGGGCACGGTCTCGGGCCTTTTTTTCGGTTTAGCATTCGGCATGGGTGGAATCGGTGCTGCGGTACTAGGCAAACTAGCCGATCGGCATGGCATCGAAGTCGTCTATCACTTGTGTTCGTATCTGCCGCTTCTCGGCATCCTGACTGCATTTCTACCGGACCTCCGGCGTCTGTCTGTAACGGCGGTTGACCAACGGATATCGACACACGACGTATTCCGCTAATGTTCATTGCAAGCGATTGAATTGTGTCGGTTCGCGGAGTGCTTTTTTCAAAAGACTATGCCTTGCTTGGTATTCTCTGCCGTTGCTATGATATCAGTTGTACTAGTATCTTCCATGAAAGAACGAATACAGAAGACCCTTGTGTTCACGATCGGCCATTCGACAAGACCTGTCTCGGAGTTTATAGAAATTATTAAGACCTATAAGATAAAGGAAGTAGTAGACATCCGTACGATCCCGAAATCAAGGCATAACCCACAGTTCAACGAGGATACGCTCAGGGAAAGTCTAAAGACGGCTAAAATCAGGTATCTTCATGTGAAAGGGCTCGGGGGACTGCGACATGCGCTGAAAAACTCGCCAAACATGGGATGGAGAAATGCGTCATTCAGGGGGTTCGCCGATTACATGCAGGCTGAGGAATTCGAAGAGAGCCTTGCAAAACTTATAGAGGCAGCAGAGAATCGGGCAACCGTTATCATGTGTGCAGAAGCCGTCCCCTGGCGATGCCACAGATCGCTGATAGGAGATGCCTTGTTGATTCGAGGAGTTCAAGTGAGGCATATCATGAGTGCCAGCTCAAGCAGGGAGCATACTCTTACGCCGTGGGCGAGGGTGAAGGGCACAAAAATAACCTATCCTCCCGAACTCATGATTCCGCAGCCTTCACAGTGAAAACAGATGCCGGAATAAGCGAGGCCTGGCTATGCTAATGAAGGAGTCTTAGGGGACGGTGCAACAGCGAAAGAGTTCTTCAGGTGAATATCGCCTTAATGTGTGCCTTTGTGAAACTGCGTGAGATTCTCTCAACCCATAAAGAATTAGTAGCGTTGTCAAGTGGAGACCTAATCAAGATGCTCTCCATTTCGTTCTCTTCTCTCTTACTATATATCCATTTAGCAGCAGAGGCTGTTAAGATGTTGATAAGTCGTCCGTTAGACTTATCAAAGTCTCTGTGGGAAACTCCTTAAGAGTTTTCCATAGAGACGGCATCTTAATGGCCTGCTTTCTCTTCAGATTGCTGTAGGCGACCATGGCGCTTTACCGTGAGTCATCACGGTTGATCTTTTATGCATCGAAGCCGTTATAGTAATAGGCCAATCGGATTTTCGTGACATTGAGAACCCCGGCTTCACTCCACTTACTGACATTGGCTCGCATATTGACGGTCCTCATTACTCTCTCAACCCTGCTCGTTGTTCTGCCATTCAGTCTTTTTTCGATTGCCGTGAACATGTCGGGTCGGGCATTTTCAAGATACGCAACGGTATGGCTATATCCCTTTCGGCGGCAATGTGCTATAACCTCCTCAAGACGCTTCTTCTTGGAGTCGATCATTGCTTCGATCGTCTTCTTGCAATCCACAAATGATCGTACCGCACAGATCTCCATAAGCTCCGATATCACATATAGCCATTCTGCACTCTTGTGCTTTATCTTATCCTGCCATAAGACATACTTCGCTTGATAAGGGATATGCCACAAGCAGCGCTGGATGATTACTTTCACCTTCCCTTTCAAGCCCTCAAGGATAGTGGTATCGCCGTCTGTGATGAGCAGAAATCGCTTGCGGAATGCCTTGAATACCTCAATACTTTTTTTGAAAAGATTGTCCCAGCTGCCATTGTAACTTCCGATATCAAGACCCGCCAC